>JAYRJH010000117.1:0-8333 GCA_041906415.1 Sphingomonas sp.
CAGCCGCTCGATCGCGCGGCCGCGCCGGAAACCGATCTTGCGCCCTATGTCGGCCGCTTCTGCTCGGATGAGATCGCATCATGCATCACGGTGAAGGCCGATGGCGGCAAGCTCACGTTCAGCGGCCCGCGCTGGTCGGGGCGGGCGCTGGTGCCGGCCTATCGCGACGTGTTCACCGGCAATGCTGAGCCGGCGGCTTCGGAGCTGGTGCTCAAGTTCCGCCGCGACGCCGCGGGGAAGATCGACACGCTTCGCGTCGGCGACGCCCGCGCATTCGACCTCCTGTTCCGGCGCGCCGGCTGAAATCCGCAAGGGACCAATACCAGAGCCGGCCCCGATCGTCGGAGAGCTGGACCAACCAACTGATCTAAAGGGATGTTTGCTTATGTCGTTCCGTTATGACCGCCTGCGCCCGGCGCTGCTGCTGGGCACCGCCGGCACCGCGCTGTTCATCGCCTCGCTGACCGCCGGGGCCGCTTCGGCGCAGACCGCGCCGGCCCCCGCTCCGGCGGCCGATGCCACCGCCGATGCGTCGAACGACATCGTCGTCACCGGCTCGCGCATCGACAAGGCCGGCTTCGACGCGCCGACGCCGACCACCGTGGTCGGCGCGGCCGAGCTGAACCTGGGCGCGCGGCCCAGCGTCGCGCA
This sequence comes from Sphingomonas sp., assembly GCA_041906415.1. GTDB lineage: Bacteria > Pseudomonadota > Alphaproteobacteria > Sphingomonadales > Sphingomonadaceae > Sphingomonas. Next base: position 652 of record JAYRJH010000117.1, read on the forward strand.
GGCGCTGAACGACCTGCCGCAGTTCCGCGCGACGCAGACGCCGACCAGCACGGTCGCCAACACCAATTCCTCCTCCTCCGCGATGGACCTTCGCGGGCTGGGCGTTACGCGCACGCTGACGCTGCTCAACGGCCGCCGCTTCACCGGCTCGGCGGACCTCAACACCATCCCGCAGAACATGTTGAAGCGGGTCGAGGTCGTCACCGGCGGCGCCAGCGCGGCCTGGGGTTCGGGCGCGGTCGGCGGCGTGGTCAACCTGATCCTCGACGACAAGCTCGAAGGGCTGACGGTCGGCGCGCAGAACGGCATCTCCTCGCGCGGCGACGGCAACCGCTACAGCTTCAACGGCTCGTTCGGCACCAGCTTCGCCGGCGGGCGCGGCCATTTCATGATCGGCGGCGAATATCAGCGCGACGAGGGCATCTCGAACCGCTTCTCGCGCCCGAACGTGGGCAGCACCGATCTGTTCTCGCCGGTCGGCGGCGTGGACGGCCATGCGCTGGAACTGTCGCGGAACGTCTTCTACGCGAACTACGGCACCAACGGCCTCATCACCTCCGGCCCGGCGTCGCTGGTGGGCCAGACGTTCAACGCCGACGGCTCCACCCGCCCGTTCCGGTTCGGCCAGATCGGTGCGAACGGCACCACGATGGTGGGCGGCGAAGGCGTGTCCTCGAACAGCGAGCACACGCTGACCAACCCCTATCAGCGCTACAACAGCTATGCGCGCCTCAGCTATGAGGTCGGCAACGCCACATTGTGGGCGGATGCGACGTTCAGCCGCATCTGGGCGAAATATCCCTTCTACGCCGAAACCGGCACCTATACGCTGAGCGGTTCCAACCCTTATGTGCAGCAGGCACTGGGCGGTCAGGTCGGTCCGAACGATACGATCAAGGTCGGCCGCGTGTTCGAGGATTACGGCATGCGCACCTTCGGGTTCAGCCGCCGCAACATCGAGGGCGCGATCGGCATCGACGGCACGATCGGCGACGGCAAGTGGAAATACAGCGCCTATTACGCGCACGGCGAACTGCGCAACGCGCAGAGCTACGACAACCAGATCACCGGCGCGAACCTGACCAAGGCGCTCGACGCGGTTTACGACGGGAACGGCAACATCGTCTGCCGTGACGCTCTGACCAACCCGAACACCGCCTGCCGCCCGCTCAACATCCTCGGCGCGGGCCGGGCCGATCCGGGCGCCGTTTCCTATGTGTTCGGCAACCAGGCGAGCGTGGTCTACACCACCAAGCTCGACACCACGGGCATCAGCCTGCGCGGCGACGCCTTCAACACCTGGGCCGGCCCCGTCTCGGTCGCGATCGGCGGCGAGGCGCGCTGGGAGAGCAGCACCACCAACTCGCTCGATCCGGTGTCCGCGGCGAAAGGCTTCAGCCGCTTCAACTTCTCGCCGCTCGACGGCGGGTTCAACGTGCAGGAGGGCTTCGGCGAAGTCGCGGTGCCGCTGCTCGACCAGCCGTTCAGCAAGCTCGATATCAACGGCGCGGCGCGCTACAGCCACTACAGCAGCTCGGGCGGCATCTGGTCGTGGAAGGTCGGTGCCACCGACCGCATCTTCGACAACCTGCTGCTGCGCTTCTCGCGCTCGCGCGATATCCGCTCGGCCAGCCTGACGGAGATGTATACCACGGTGGCGACCAGCTTCTTCTCGGTCGCGGAGAACGGCAACACCTATAACAACGTGGTCCGCTACGCCGGCGGCAATCCGAACCTGCGGCCGGAAATCGGCAGCACGCTGACGGCGGGCGCGGTGTTCACGCCGACGATGGTGCCTGGGCTCAACCTGTCGATCGATTACTACAAGATCGACATCAAGGACGCGATCGTCTCGCTCGGCGCGCAGGACATCATCACGAGCTGCGGCCTCGGCAACAACGCCGCCTGCGCCCAGATCGAGCGTGATCCGAACGGCGCCCCGACGGTGATCCATTCCACCTACATCAACCTCGCGGAATACAAGACGCGCGGGCTGGACATGGAGGCGTCCTATTCGTTGCCGATGAGCCGAATCAGCAACCTGCCGGGCAACCTGCGCCTGCGCGTGCTGGCGACCTATGTGCCCAAGGTGGAGATCAACAACGGCGTGGCGGTGATCCAGCGCGCCGGCGACGTGGGCGACGGCGTGAACTTCGGCACGCCGAAGTGGCGCGGCACCGGCTCGCTCACCTACACCAACAGCCACTTCTCGATCGACGCGCGCGTGCGCTATGTCGGCGGCGGTCTCTACGACCACACGCTCGATCTGGCGAACAACAAGATCAACAGCCGCACCTATCTCGATCTCGGCGGACAGGCGACGATCGACGGGATCACGGTGTTCGCGAGCCTGAACAACGTGTTCGATCGCAAGCCGCCGCTCACCACCTACGGCTCGATCTTCTACGATTCGATCGGCCGCTACCTGAACGTCGGCGCCAAGGTTCACTTCTGAATCCGTGACGATGAAGGGATGAAGGGGGGCGATCGCCTGGCGGTCGCCCCCCTTTTTCATTTGACGAAGCGGAACGGTGATGAGAACGCCAGCGACATGCGCGGCCCGCCCGGTATCGGCGGGCACGATCCGCGAAACCGGGAAACGAGGGGGATGACCGGGCGGTTGCGTCCGATGGAGGATGAATTGCGCATCATGCTGGTAGAGGATGACGCCGCCCTCGCGCGCGGCATCGCATCGTCGCTCGGGTCGGAAGGCCTGTCGGTCGACATATGCGGCACCGGCGAGGATGCACTGATGATCGCCCCCAGCGAGCCTTATGCCGCGATCGTCCTCGATCTGGGCCTGCCGGGGATGGACGGGATCGAATTGCTCCGCCGGCTGCGCCAGCAGGGGATGGCGACGCCGATCCTGATCCTCACCGCGCGCGACCGCATCGACGATCGCGTCCTCGGGCTGGACTGCGGAGCGGACGATTATATGGTCAAGCCCTTCCACCCCCGCGAGCTTCATTCCCGCGTGCGCGCGCTGATGCGCCGCGCGCAGGGCACGCCCGCGCCGGTGCTGCGGCTGGGGGCGCTGGAGTTCGACCGTTCCAGCCGCAGCGTGCTGCTGGATGGCGTGGCGGTGCCTTTGCGCCCGCGCGAGCTGGCGGTGCTGGAGACGCTGATGACGCGGCCCGGCAAGCTGGTCGGCAAGGAGCAATTGTCCGCCGAGGTGTTCAGTTTCGACGACAATGTCGGCATCAACGCGCTGGAGGTCTATGTCGGACGGCTCAGGCGCAAGCTGGGCGACAAGGGACCGGCGATCCGCACGGTGCGCGGCCTGGGCTATATGATCGAGGCGGCCTGATCCTTATGCCCGTGCGTCACAAGTCGTTGCAGGCGCGGCTGATTGCGGCGGTGATGGTGCCGCTTGCGCTTCTGGTCGCGCTGCTGGCCGGGATCACGGGCTGGGCGGTCCGCAACACCGATGCGGACACGCTCGATCGCGTGCTGGTCGGTTCCGTCCGCACGCTCAGCCTCGCCTATGACCAGCCGCCGGAGTTGCGCGAGAAGATCGCGCCGCTCATCATCCATCTGCTCAGGCGGCGCGCGCGGCCGGTGGTGAACTTCAGCGTCTATGACGGCAAGCGCCTGCTGATGGGTGATCCCGCGCTCCTGCCCCCGCCGGATTACAGCGCGGTGGATGATGGCGTGGTCGATCGCCATCCGCCTGCGGAGTTCAGGAAGCAGGCGCGCGATACGCCGATGGTGCGCGGCTATATCGATGCGCGGGATGCCGCCGGCGTCACACAGGCCGCCTATCTGCGCGACGGCACGCTCCACGGCCGCCCGGCGCGGATCGCGACGGAGATCCGCCGGCTGGGCGCGAAGGGCGATCTCGTCGTCATCCAGATCGCCGATTATGTCGACGACCAGCGCATCTACAATTACACCTATTTCGCGCAGATCGCGGCGGAGGGCGTCGCGGTGCTGCTGGTCGCGGGCGCGCTGGTGTGGCTGGCGATCGGCTGGGGCCTGCGCCCGCTCGCGGCGCTCACCCGGCAGGTGCGTGACGCGCAGAGCGATCCCTCGCTGCAATTCCGCCTGCAGCTCCAGCCCGACATGCCGCGCGAGATGGTGCCGTTCGTCGATTCCTTCAACGGCCTGATGAAGCGGCTGGAGAAGGTGAACGAATCGCTCCGGCAATTCACCTCCAACGCCTCGCACCAGATGCGCACGCCGCTTGCCGTCGCGCGCGTCCATCTCGATCTGCTGCGTCGCGCCGGGCCGCATGCGGCGGAAGCGCAGGGGGCGATCCGCGACATCACCTATGCGGTGGAATCGCTGGAGCGGCTGCTGCTGCAGTTGATCGCGCTGGCGCGCACCGACGAGCAATCGCTCGCGCCGCTCCAGCGGTTCGATCTGACGGCGCTCGCCGGGCGGGTGACGGCGGACCGCGCGGCCCAGAATGAAGACGACGGGATCGACATCATGTTCGACGCGGCCGGGCGGGTGAGCGCGCTCGGCGATCCGGGGCTGGCGGGGGAGCTTGCCGGGAACCTGATCGACAATGCGATCCGCTACAACCGGCCCGGCGGCACCGTCCGCGTGATGGTCGGGCGGAGCGGCGCCGGCGCCCGGCTGGCGGTGGAGGACGATGGTCCCGGCATCCCCGAAAACGAACGGGAGAAGGTTTGGGAGCGCTTTTATCGCGTCGCGCGGGAGGATGCGCCGGTCGGCAGCGGGCTGGGTCTGCCGATCGTCCGCGCGCTGGCGGAGCGGATGGGCGCGCACGTCGCGCTGGAGACGCCGGAAGACGGCGCGGGCTTGCGGGTCGTCGTCGATTTCCGAGCGTGATCCGGCGAATGGTGACAGGTTGATGACAGGCATCCCGCGTAGATAGCCTTCCCGCGCAGGTCGCGGCTTTCCCCGCGACGCATCGTGATTTGGGAGAAAGACATGGCGGGGCGTTCGGGATGGATCAGGGGTTCGCGCATCGTGCTGGCGGCGGCGCTGGCCGGGCTGGCGATGCCCGTCATGGCGAAGGAACGCGACCAGCTCACCATCACGCCGGTACCGAGCGCGCCGCTCGCCGGCCAGTTCACGCTGACGGCGGTGGGCGACCTGATCTACCTGCGTCCGATGCTGGCGACGATGGAGAAACGATCGCCGGAGATGATCCGCATCCTGCGCCGCGCGGACGTGACCTACGGCAATTTCGAGGAGGTCGTCTTCGATCTCCCCACCTTCAGGGGCGCGCCGCAGGCCGAATCCGGCGGCACCTGGATGCTGGGCGATCCCAGGGTGGTGGACGATCTCGTCTCCATGGGCTTCGATATCGTCAGCACCGCCAACAACCACGCGACGGACTGGGGCGTGGAGGGGATGCTGGAGACGATCAAGCGGCTCGACGCGGCGAAGCTGGTGCATGCCGGCACCGGGCGCACCATGTCGGAGGCGCGCGCGCCGCGTTACCTTGATGCGCCGCTCGGCCGGATCGGGCTGGTTTCCGCCACCTCCACCTTCACGCCGATGACGCCGGCGGCCGATCCGCTCGGCATGGTGCCGGGGCGGCCGGGCGCGAACGTGATCCGCACGCAGGAGGTGGGGCTTGTTTCGGACGCCGATCTCGCGGTGCTGGCGAAGCTCGCGGGCACGAAGCCCGGCGCGGCGGTGAAGCTCGGCGAGCGCGTCTATCGCGCCACGCCCGCGCCGCAGCAGCCGCTGACGATCGAATATGACGCCAATGCGAAGGACGAGGCGGCCAACCTCCGCTCGATCCGTCAGGCGAAGCAGAACGGCAATTTCGTCGTCTTCTCCTTCCACAACCACGAGCCGAGCGAGGCGGTGCAGCAGCCACCCGCCTTCACCGTGGATTTCGCGCACCGCGCGATCGACGAGGGCGTCGACGCCTTCATCACCCATGGCCCGCACCAGCTCCGCGGGATCGAGATCTACAAGGGCAGGCCGATCTTCTATTCGCTCGGTAACTTCGCGATGATGAACAACTCGCTCGATCACCTGCCGGCCGACATGTACGAGCAGTTCGGCGTCGATCCGGCGAAGGTGACGGCGCCCGAGTTCCTCCAGGCGCGCGGCTCGGCGGTGTTCGGCGATCCGAACCTTTATGAATCGGTGATAGCGGAGAGCCGCTTCGTGGACGGAAGGATCGCGGAGATCCGCCTCTATCCGATCGATCTCGGCGTGAACGAGCAGGGCGCGGGGCGCGGCACGCCGCGCCTTGCCGACGCGACGGTCGGCGCGCGCATCCTGGAACGCCTCGCGCGGCTCTCCGCCCCGTTCGGCACGAAGATCGCGATCGAGAAGGGCGTCGGCGTCATCCGGCTTTCCAGCGCGGCGAAATAGGCTAGAGCCGTCCGCACAGAAAAAGGGGGGATCAGATGAACCGTTTCCAGCTTGCCGTTTCCGCCGCCGTGCTGCCGCTGCTCGGCATGGCCCAGGCCGCTTCCGCCGCGCCCGCCGGCGGCCAGCACGAGAAGGCGATGCGCGCGCTCTACGCCAGCCGCGCGTTCGACACGGCGCGCAAGTCGCTCGCGGCGGATTACGACCGTATCGTCAAGGAGGTCGTCACCCTCACCGAGATTCCCGCTCCGCCGTTCAAGGAAGCGAAGCGCGCCGCCGCATACATGGAGATGCTGCGCGCCGCCGGTCTTCAGGACGTGGAGATGGACGAGGAGGGCAATGTGATGGGCCTGCGCAAGGGCACCGGCGGCGGCCCGCTGCTGGTGGTCGCGGCGCATCTCGACACGGTTTTCCCCGAAGGCACGCCGATCAAGGTGCGCGAGGAAGGCGGTTATCTCTACGCGCCCGGTGTGGGCGACGATACGTGCAGCCTGCCCGTGCTGCTCGCCTTCATCCGCGCGCTCGACAAGGCGGGCATCCGCACGAAGAGCGACATCCTGTTCGTCGGCGACGTGGGCGAGGAAGGACCGGGCGACCTGCGCGGGATGCGCCACCTGTTTACGAAGGGCAAATATCAGGGCCGCATCGCGCGCTTCATCTCGGTCGAGCCGGGGCGGGATCGCGTCACCAACGGCGGCGTTGGGTCGAAGCGCTACCGGATCGCCTTCAAGGGACCGGGCGGCCACAGCTATGGCGCGTTCGGGCTGGTCAATCCGGCCTATGCGATGGGCGACGCCATGGTGGAGTTCGGCAAGATGAAGGTGCCGGCCGAGCCGCGCACCACCTTCAACATCGGGGTGGTCGAGGGCGGCACCTCGGTCAACTCCATCCCGTTCGAAACCGCGATGACGGTCGACATGCGCTCCGAAAGCAAGGAGGAGCTGGCGAAGGAGGACGCTTATCTCAAGTCGATCCTGCCCGGTGCGGTGGATCGCGAGAATGCCGCCCGCTCCACCGCGCGCGGCAAGATCAGCGTTGAGCAGAAGATGATCGGCGATCGCCCCGTCGGACATACCGCCGACAGCGACCCGCTGGTGCAGACCGCCTTTGCCGCGATCGCGGTCGGCGGCGGCAAGCCGGAGCTGGAGAGCAGCTCGACCGATTCGAACCTGCCGATGAGCCTCGGCATCCCGGCCGTGACGATCGGGTCGGGCTTCGCCGCGGAACGCTCCCACTCGCCGGACGAGCGGCTGAAGCTCGATCGGGAGGAGACGGTGCGCTACATGACGATGAGCCTCGCCACCGTCATCGCCGCCGCCGATCTCGGAAAGTAAGCGCGAAAAAGGCCCCTTCCCGTTGCGGGGAGGGGCCTGGTTTCC
>JAYRJH010000118.1:0-8279 GCA_041906415.1 Sphingomonas sp.
TCCGTCACCATCTCCACCCCTCGCGCGGCGAGGATGTTCTGGATGCGGCCGATCGCCACCTCGTTGCCGGGAATCTGCTTGGAGGAGAAGATCACCGTATCGCCCGTGTCGAGCGACACCGGATGGCTCCCCTCCGCGATCCGCGCCAGCGCCGCGCGCGCTTCGCCCTGACCGCCGGTCGCGACGATCAGCACTTTGTCGCGCGGCAGGCGCATCGCCGTTTCGGGATCGATCGTCTCGGGGAAATCGCGCAGATAGCCGCACGCCTTCGCCACGCGGATGATGCGATCGAGCGAGCGCCCGGTGACGCACAATTTGCGCCCCGTCTCCTTCGCCACCGCGCCGAGCGTCGCCAGCCGGGCGGCGTTCGAGGCGAAGGTGGTGACGAGCACCCGCGCCTTCGCCTTCGCCACCGATTGCGCCAGCCCGGCCCGCACCGAGCTTTCCGAGCCCGACTCCTCGGCGTTGAACACATTGGTCGAATCGCACACCAGCACGTCGATGCCGACGTCGCCGATCGCGGTGAGTTCCTCCGCGCTGGAAGGCTTGCCCATCACGGACGTGGCGTCCAGCTTCCAGTCTCCGGTATGGAAGACGCGGCCGTGCGGCGTGGTGATCTCCAGCGCGTTCGCCTCGGGGATCGAATGCGCCAGCGGCACGAAGCGCACCGCGAACGGGCCGGCCTGGAACGCCTCGCGCGGCTGGATCACGCGCAGATCGACGCGATCGGCGCTCCGCTCCTCCTCCAGCTTCCCGCGGATCAGCCCGGCGGTGAAGGGCGTGGCATAGATCGGCACGCCCAGATCCTCCGCCAGATAAGGCAGGGCGCCGATATGATCCTCATGCCCGTGGGTGATGACGATCCCGGCCAGCTCCTCGCGCCGCTCCTCGATGAACGAAAGGTCCGGCAGCACCAGATCGATGCCGGGATAGCTGTGGTCGGCGAAAGTGACCCCCATGTCCACCAGCAGCCATTTGCCCTGTGTGCCATAGAGGTTGACGTTCATCCCTATTTCGCCCGAGCCGCCGAGCGCGCAGAAAAGAAGTTCGTTACGGGGGGTCATGTCTGTCCTGAATGGGTGCGGCCCTGCCGGCGCCCGCGTTGATCACTGGATATGGGCGCGTTCCCGCATGATCGCCAGCCCCTGGATGGTGAGGTCCGGCTCGATCGCGTCGAACACGTCTGTATGCTGCTCGAACAATGTGGCGAGGCCGCCGGTGGCGATCACCTTCACGGGCCGCCCGATCTCCGCCTTCATGCGCGCGACGAGGCCCTCGATCATCGCGATATAGCCCCAATAGATGCCGATGTTCATCTGGTCGACCGTGTTGCGGCCGATCACGCTCATATTCCCGCTCGGCGCCTCGATCGCGATGCGCGGCAGCTTGGCGGCATTGTTGACGAGGGCATCGAGCGACAGGTTGATGCCCGGCGCGATGATCCCGCCCTTATAGGCCCCCGTATAGTCCGAATGATCGAAGGTGGTGGCGGTGCCGAAATCGATCACGATCAGGTCGCCCTCGTGCAGCGCGTGCGCGGCGATCGTGTTGACCGCGCGGTCGGCGCCGAGCGACTGCGGCTCGTCCACGTCGATCGCGATGCTCCAGTCCATCGGCGCGCGGCCCGCGACGAGCGCGTCGCGGCCGAAATAATTGCTCGCCAGCACCTCCAGATTGTGGAGCGCGGCACGACCGTGGAGATCAGCACGCAATCGACCATCGCGCGGTCGAAGCCCTCCAGCATCAGGAGCTGGTTGAGCCACACGGCATATTCGTCCGCCGTCCGGCGCGGATCGGTGGCGATGCGCCAGCGCCCCTTGATCGTGCGACCATCGACCAGAGCGAAAACGACATTGGTGTTTCCGGCATCGATCGCCAGCAGCATCCTCTTCCCTCCCCTATACCAGGAACACGTCGCCCGCGTGGATCGCGCGGACCGAGCCATCCACCAGACGGAGCATGAGCGCGCCGTCCGGCGCAAGCGTTTCGAATGTGCCGAGCACCTCCCCGCCGTCCGCCAGCCGGGCGCGCAGCGGCGTGCCGGGCGGATGCGCGCGCTCAACCCAGCGCTTCACGATCGGGGCCAGCCCCTCCGCCCGCCATATCGCAAGCCATGCGGCCAGCATCTCCGCCAGCTTTTCGAGCAACTCGGCCGGCGTGATCGCGGCGCCCTGTTCGGCAAGGCTGGTAGAGCGCCGGTCCGGCAGCTCCGGATGATGGGCGACGTTCACGCCGATCCCGACGACCACCGCGTCATCGACGCGCTCCAGCAGGATGCCGGAGACCTTCGCGCCGTCGATCAACAGGTCGTTGGGCCATTTCAGCACCACCGGCCGCGCGATCAGCCGCGACACGACTTCCTCTAGCGCGACCGCGACGACCAGCGCGAGCGAGGCGGCGGACGGATCGGTCGGCCGCAGCCGGATCAGATGGCTGGAATAGAGATTGCCAGCGGGCGAATCCCATGGCCTGCCCTGCCGCCCGCGCCCCGCTATCTGCCGCTCCGCGCGGAGCCACAGGCCGTCCTCGGCCCCGCCGGCGGCGAGGTCGAGGAGATCGGCGTTGGTCGACCCCGTCTCCGCGACGGTTATGATGCGGGTCAGAACAGGGCCTTCGCGGCCGCCAGCGACCAGGCGCCAAGCGCCGGAATCGCCAGATAGCCCAGCGGAGAGACGATCGCGGCCGTCAGCGCGATCAGCCCCCCCTCCAGCTTGTCGCCGGGGCCGAACTCGCCTTCCGGCTCGTCGAAATACATCGCCTTCACGACGCGCAGGTAATAATAAGCACCGATCACGCTGAAGGCGATGCCGAACACCGCCAGCGGGAACAGCCCCGCTTCAACCGCGGCGTAGAAGACCGCGAACTTGGCGTAGAAGCCGAACAGCGGCGGGATGCCGGCAAGGCTGAACATGAACACCGCCATCGCGAAGGCCAACGCCGGCCGCGTTCGCGAAAGACCCGCCATGGACGCGATCGTCTCGAACTGATTGCCCTGATCGTCGCGCATCTGGAGCACGACGAGGAACGAGCCGAGCGTCATGGCGATATAGATCGCCATATAGGTCAGCACGGAGGCGACGCCCTCCGGCGTTCCGGCCGCAAGCCCGACCAATGCGAAGCCGACGTTGTTGATCGACGAATAAGCGAGCAGGCGCTTGATGTTCTTCTGCCCGATCGCGGCGACCGCGCCGAACAGGATCGAGGCGAGCGCCGCGAAGATCACGATCTGCCGCCACTGGCCGACCGCGGGCCCCATCGCCTCCACCGCCACGCGCACGGCGAGCGCCATGCCCGCCACCTTGGGCGCGGAGGCGAAGAAGGCCGTCACCGGGGTCGGCGCGCCTTCGTAGACGTCCGGCGTCCACATATGGAACGGCACCGCCGAGATCTTGAACGCCAGTCCGGCGAACACGAACACCAGCCCGAACATCAGCCCCAGCGACTTGGCGTTCCCCGCCAGCGGCGCGGCGGAATAGGCGCTCGCGATGTTGCTGAACAGAGTGGAGCCGGTGAAGCCATATACCAGGCTGATGCCGTAGAGCAGGATGCCGCTCGCCAGCGCGCCGAGCACGAAATATTTCAGCCCCGCCTCCGCCGAACGCGCATCGCGCCGCATGAAGCTCGCCAGCACATAAGCCGCCAGGCTCTGCAATTCGAGGCCGACGTAGAGCATCAGCATATCGCTCGCCGACACCATGATCCCCATGCCGACCGCCGAAAGCAGGATCAGCACCGGATATTCGGGCCGCAGATCATCCCCGGCCGTGCGCTGGAAGAAACCGGGCGCGGCAAGGATCGCTATCGCGGCGGCGATATAGATCAATGCCTTGGCGAAAACCGAGAAGGCATCCGCGCGATACATGCCGTCAAATGCCGCGCCTTGCGGACCGAAGCACAAGGCGGCTCCCGCTCCGGCCAGCACGGCCACGGCGATCCATGAAACGGCGCGGGTCGATTGCTGTCCTCCCCAGGCGGCGACCAGCATCAGCGCGAGCGCGCCTAGCGACAGCACAACCTCCGGCAGCGTCATCGCGATCTGAGCGGCGTAGGTCATCAGTGCGCCTCCCCGTGCGCTACGGTTTCGGCGTGAATGGACGGAATCGTTCCGGTTCCCCTGGTCGGCAGCGAGTCGCCGGCGGGACGGGCGCGGTCGATCCGCGCCAGCAGCGCCTGCGTGTCGCTGCGCATCGGCGCGATGAAACTTTCTGGGTAGACGCCCATCCACAACACCACCGCCGCGATCGGCGCAAGCAGCCACATTTCGCGGGCCGACAGGTCCGGCATGGCGCGCACGTCATCGAACTTCAACTCGCCGAACACGACACGCCGATAGAGATAGAGCATATAGGCCGCACCGAGGATGATGCCCGTGGTGCACAGCAGGGTGATCGTGGTGGAGACCTGATAGGCCCCCATCAGGCTCAGCAACTCGCCGACGAAATTGCTCGTTCCCGGCAAGCCGATCGAGGCCATGGTGAACAGCAGGAACAGAACCGCATAGCGCGGCATGTTCTGCGCCAGCCCGCCGTAGCGCGCGATCTCCCGGGTGTGCAGTCGGTCGTAGATCACGCCGACGCACAGGAACAACGCGCCCGAGACGAGGCCGTGCCCCAGCATCACCAGCATGGCGCCCTCGATGCCCTGCGTATTGAACGCGAACAGGCCGACCGTGACGATCGCCATATGCGCGACCGACGAATAAGCGATCAGCTTCTTCATGTCCGACTGCACCAGCGCGACGAGGCTGGTGTAGATCACCGCCACCGCGGACAGCGCGAAGATCAGCCAGGTGAGCTGCGCCGAGGCCTCCGGGAACATCGGCAGCGAGAAGCGCAGGAACCCGTATCCGCCGAGCTTCAGCAGCACACCCGCCAGGATCACCGACCCCGCCGTCGGCGCCTGCACGTGCGCGTCGGGAAGCCAGGTATGCACCGGCCACATCGGCATCTTCACCGCGAAGGAGGCGAAGAACGCCAGCCACAGCCATGTCTGCACATGCGGCGGGAAGTCATATGCCATCAGCACGGGGATCGAGGTCGTCCCCGCCTTGATGCTCATGTAGAGCATCGCGATGAACATCACGACCGAGCCGAGCAGGGTGTAGAGGAAGAATTTATAGGAAGCGTAGATCCTGTTCGCCCCGCCCCAGATGCCGATGATGAGATACATCGGGATCAGGCCGGCTTCGAAGAAGATGTAGAACAGGAACAGATCCTGCGCAGCGAAGGTGCCGATCATCAGCACCTCGGTGAACAGGAACAGGCTCATATATTCGGGCACGCGCTTGGTGATCGCCTCCCACGAGGCGCCGATGCAGATCGGCATCAGGAACACCGAAAGCTCGATCAGCAGCAATGCGAAGCCGTCGATGCCCAGCGACCAGCCGAACCGGCCGAAGATCGGCGCGTGCTCGACGAACTGCCATTGCGCGCCGCCGACGTCGAAATTGAGCCACAGCAGCGCGCCGAGCGCGAGATCGACGAGCGTCGCCCCCAGCGCCAGCCACCGCGCCTGCGACGCGTTGAGGAACAGGCAGGCGACCGCGGCGAGCGCGGGCACCAGCAGCATGACGGAGAGGATCGGAAAGCCGTTCATCTGCCCCACCTCAACCCGCGATGACCCAGGTGATCGCGGCGGTAAGCCCGATCAGCATGACGAACGCATAAGTATAAACATACCCTGTCTGAATGCGCGACGCGACGCGGCTGCCCATCTGCACCACCCAAGCCGAGCCGTTCGGCCCGAAGCGGTCGATCGTCCCCTCGTCGCCCTTGTGCCACAGGAAGCGGCCGATGGCGAAGGCGGGGCGGACGAACAGCAGGTTATACAATTCGTCGAAATACCATTTGTGGTAGACGAACTTGTAAAGCACCTCGAACGTCGCCGTGAAGCGCGCCGGAATGTCCGTGCGGACCATATAGGCGAGGAACGCGCCGAAGAAGCCGAGCAGCATCACCACCGTCGCGGCCAGCTTCACCCACACCGGCACGCCGTGCATCGCGTGCATCAGATGCTCGTTGAAGGCGATCGAACCGCGCCAGTAGCGCTCGCCGGCCTCGGGATCAATGAACCAGCCGTGGAACACGAAGCCCGCCGCCACCGCGCCGATCGACAGCACGATCAGCGGGATCAGCATGTTGAGCGGGCTTTCGTGCGGATGATAGCCCGCCGTGCCGGTCGGGATCTCGTCTACGCCGCGCGCATGCACGCCCGGTTCGTGCCCCGCACCCTCCGCCGCCGGATCGTCATGCGCGTGGGCGTGGGCGTGGTCATGCCCGTGGCCGTGCGCATCGTGCACCGCATGCTGGATATGCTCGGACTGCGCCCAGCGCGGCTTGCCCCAGAAGGTGAGGAACATCAGCCGCCACGAATAGAAGCTGGTGAGCAGCGCCGCCACGATCCCCGCCCAGAACGCGCCCGGCGCGCCGGCCGCCCAGGAGGCTTCGAGGATGCCGTCTTTCGAATGATAGCCGGCAAAGCCGCCGACGCCGTAGATGCCCACGCCCGTGATCGCCAGCGTGCCGAGCAGCATCGCCCAGAAGGTGATCGGGATGTGCTTCCTGAGGCCGCCATAATAGCGCATGTCCTGCTCGTGGTGCATCGCATGGATCACCGAGCCGGCGCCGAGGAACAGCAGGGCCTTGAAGAAGGCGTGCGTGAACAGGTGGAACATCGCCGCGCCATAAGCGCCCACCCCGGCGGCGAAAAACATATAGCCGAGCTGCGAGCAGGTCGAATAGGCGATGACGCGCTTGATGTCGGTCTGCGTCGTGCCGATCGTCGCGGCGAAGAAGCAGGTCGCCGCGCCCACCACGGTGACGACGCCCAATGCGGTCGGCGAGGTCTCGAACATCGGCGACAGGCGGCACACCATGAATACGCCCGCCGTCACCATGGTCGCCGCATGGATCAGCGCCGACACCGGGGTAGGGCCTTCCATCGCGTCCGGCAGCCAGGTATGGAGGCCGAGCTGCGCGGACTTGCCCATCGCGCCGACGAACAGCAACAGGCACAGCACCGTCATCGTGTCGAAGCGATGGCCGAGGAAGCCGATCGTCGAACCGGCCATGGACGGCGCGGCGTGCAGGATCGCGGGGATCGAGGCGGTGTCGAACACCAGATAGGTGCCGAAGATGCCGAGCATGAAGCCGAGATCGCCCACGCGGTTCACCACGAACGCCTTGATCGCGGCGGCGTTGGCGCTGGGCTTCTTGAACCAGAAGCCGATCAGCAGATAGCTCGCGAGGCCCACGCCTTCCCAGCCGAAGAACATCTGGATCAGGTTGTCGGCCGTCACCAGCATCAGCATCGCGAAGGTGAACAGCGAGAGATAGGCGAAGAAGCGCGGCTGATCCGGGTCTTCGTCCATATAGCCCCAGCTATAGAGGTGGACGAGCGCGGAGACGCTGGTGATGACCACCAGCATCACCGCCGTCAGCGCATCGACGCGCAGCGCCCAGCTCGTCGAACGAGCCGGAATGGATGAAGTGCAGAACCGGGGTGACGGTCGCGCTCAGGCTGCCCGTCATGAAGCCGATGAAGATCGGCCACGACAGGGCGCAGGAGATGAACAGCGCGCCGGTCGTCACCGACTTGGCGACCGTGTTCCCGATCGCGCGATTGCCCAGCCCGGCGATCGCCGCCGCCAGCAGCGGCAGGAAAACGATGAAAAGGATCGAAGTCACGCCTTATCCCTTCATCCGGCTGGGATCGTCGACCGAGATGGACCCGCGGCCACGGAAGAAGATGACGAGGATGGCGAGGCCGATCGCCGCCTCGCCCGCCGCCACCGTCAGCACGAACATGGCGAACACCTGCCCGACCAGATCGTTGAGCGCCGCCGAGAAGGCGACCAGGTTGATGTTCACCGCGAGCAGGATCAGCTCGATCGCCATCAGGATGACGATGATGTTCTTGCGGTTGAGGAATATCCCCAGCACGCCCATCGTGAACAGGATCGCCGCCACGACGAGATAGTGGACGAGGCCGATAGAGCCGCTCACAGCTGCACCCCCTGGCCCACTTCGGGCCGCATGTTGCGTGTCGCCTCGTCCGGCCGCCGCGCGACCTGGCGCGCGATATTCTGCGGACGGACGCCCTTGCGTTCGCGATGCGTCAGCACGATCGCGCCGATCATCGCCACCAGCAGCACCAGCCCCGCGCCCTCGAACACGAACAGGTAGCGCGTGTAGAGCAGGTTGCCGATCGCCTCGATGTTCGGCACCGCGTCGTCGATCGGCGCGGCGCGCTTCGCGAGGTCGATGCCGCCGGCGCTCCAT
>JAYRJH010000119.1:0-8256 GCA_041906415.1 Sphingomonas sp.
GTCTGTCCCCGCCTCTGCCGCGGTCACGGCCGCCGTGACGCGATCGCGCTCCTCGCGTGTCATGCGCATCACCAACTCCCCGAAGCGCCGCCGCCGCCGCTCGACCCGCCGCCACCGCCGGAGAAGCCGCCGCCGCCCCATCCGCCGCCGTCGGAATCTCCGCCGCCCCAGCCGCCTCCACCGCCGCCGCCTCGCATCGCCTGCCGCCCGATCTCATTGGCGATCGACCATAGGATCACTGGCAGCGCGCCCGATCCGTCGCCGTAGCGCTGTCCTTTCCCGCGCCGCGCGAAGGAGAGCAGCACGAACAGCAGGATCATGCCCCAGAAGATCATGCCGATCGGTACGCCGCCGCTTTCATTGCGCTGGGCGCGATGCGCCTGATCGAACTGTTTCACCGCCGCATTGACGCGTGCCTGCGCCTCTTCCGGCGAGGCGCGCAATTGGGCGATGATCGCGTTGGTTCCGGCCACGACGCCGGCGGGCATGTCTCCGGCCTTGAAGCGGGGCAGCACATCATTGTTGATGATGACGCTGGTGAGCGCGTCGGTCAGGAACGGTTCGAGGCCATAGCCCACCTCGATCCGTACCTTGCGATCGGTGGGCGCGATGACGAACAGCGCGCCGTTGTTCACGTCCTTCAGGCCGACGCGCCAGGTGCGGAAGAGTTTGTTGCTATATTCCTCGATCGGATAGCCTTGCAGGTCCTTCACCGTGACGATGGCGACCTGCCGCTTGGTATCGTGTTCGAGCGCCTGCAGCTTCTGCGTCAGGTCCGCCTGCACCTGCGGCGGCAGGATGCCCGCGTCGTCCACCACCAGCCCGGTGAATTTCGGGAAGGTCTGCGCGCCCGCCGGAATCGCGAGCGCCATCAGCAGCATCGCCGCGAGGGCGATCAGCGCGTGCAGGGGCGAGGCGATCCGCGCGGGGCGCATCATGCGGCTCAGTTGAAGTTCACCTTGGGCGCGGTGTCCGCTCCCGGCGTGGTCGCCGCGAAGGGCACCATCGGCTTGGCGCCGTAGAAGATCTTCGCGCCGATCGCATTCGGGAAGGTGCGGATCGTGGTGTTATATTGCTGCACCGCCGTGTTGTAGTCGTTGCGGGCGATGGTGATGCGGTTCTCGGTGCCTTCGAGCTGGCTCATCAGCGTGGTGTAATTGCCCTGGCTCTTCAGCTCTGGATACGCTTCCTGAAGCCGCTGGAGCGACATGGTGAGGCCGGCCTGCGCCGTCTGGTAGCGCTGCATCGCGGCCGGATCGGTGAGCTGGTCGCCCGATACCTTGACCTGATTGGCGGAGGCGCGCGCCTGCGTCACCTCGACCAATATGTCCTTCTCCTGCGCCCCGGCGGCCTTCACCGTGGCGACTAGGTTGGGGATCAGGTCGGCGCGGCGCTGATACTGGTTCTGCACGTCGGCCCAGCGCGCCTTGGCGTTCTCCTCCGCGGTCGGGATGGTGTTGATGCCGCAGCCGGCGAGCGACAGCGCGAGGCCGGTGAGCGAGCCTGTCAGGGCGAGGTTGCGAAGCTGCATCGGGGGTGATCCTCCAGTGTCTGTGCTAGCCATATAGGACACTTCCGCCGCTTGGCGAAGGGGCAATCGACGGTTAACGTGCGGCAACCCAACAGGAGAACGGGCCAATGCTCAGTGAGTTCAAGGCGTTTATCGCGCGCGGGAACGTGATCGACCTCGCCGTGGCCGTCATCATCGGCGGCGCGTTCGGCAAAATCGTCACCTCGCTGACCGAGGACGTGCTGATGCCGGTGATCGGCAAGATCTTCGGAGGGCTGGATTTCTCCAGCTATTTCATCATCCTCGGCAAGGTGCCGGAAAATCTGCGAGGCTCCACCGATTATGCCGCGCTGAAGAAGGCGGGCGTGCCTTTGCTGGGCTATGGCGAATTCGTCACGCAGGCGGTGAACTTCCTGATCGTGGCCTTCATCATCTTCCTCATCGTCCGTTCGGTGAACAAGGTGATGCCGAAGAAGGAAGAGGCGCCCGCCGCCGATCCCGCAGACGTGGTTCTGCTGCGCGAAATCCGCGACGAGTTGCGCGCACGCCGTCAGGCGTGACATCCCGTGGCCGTCGCCGCGCGCGACGGCCATTTTCCTATGCCGCGGCGAGATCCTCCGCGGTGGCGTCCGCAAGGCTGGTGCCGTCGAGGATGCGGGCGGTTTCGTCGCGCACGCGCATCATCGCGTGGCGGATCGCGCAATCGGCCTCGCTCCGGCAATCCTTGCACGGGCGATAGGCGGTGCGGCTGACGCAGGGCACCAGCGCCAGCGGCCCTTCGATCACCCGGATGATCTCGCCGAGCGAGATCAGATGGCTGGGGCGCGACAGGCAATAGCCGCCCATCTTGCCGCGATGGCTGAGCAGCAGGCTCGCGTCGCGAAGGTCCGCGAGGATCAGCTCCAGGAATTTTCGCGGCACATTCGCCTCGGTGGCGATGCGGTTCATCGGGATGGGGGGGCTGGCGGGCGGAGCTTCGGCCAGGAAGAGCATCGCGCGGAGCGCGTAACGGGAACGCTGCGTCAACATGATATTCTATCCTATGCGCCGTCATTATGGCGAGCGAAAGGCGAAGCCGGGCTTTTCCTTTGCATTTGCCGCGCCTATATCGGTGCTGCTCGCGGGGTTCGCCCCACGGCTATGGCGATAAACGCCGGCGATTAATAGGCGCAGCGGACCCGGGGGCAGTACCCGGCGGCTCCACCACCAACCGTCCCGCCCGGACGGATGATGACGGGGCCGAACCAGGATCGACGTGTGTTGAAAAGCGCTGGCTTTTGCCCGGAATGGGACCACCGTGACGGCCTAAAACACAAGTGCCAACGACAACGAGGCGCTCGCGATTGCCGCGTAATCAGTGACCTAACGGTCTAGATTACAAGGACAAAAGCGCGGTTGGGCCGCACCGGGCAACAGAAGCGGATTCCAGCGGCACGGGGAGCGCCGGGCAACAGAAGCTCCCCACCTTCCCACGGACGAACGAAAAAAAGCGCCGCTCCGGCCGGAACGGCGCCAGGTCTTGCTGCGCGCGGATCAGTGGTTCAGCAGATTGTCGGGCACTTTCCCGCCGTTTTCGGCCAGCTTCTGCATCACGGCCTTGTGCAGCGCGATATTCTGCTCGGCGGTGCCGTCCGCTCCGGCGTGGACGTTGAGTTCGTTCGCCAGTTCCTTGCGGGCGTCGAGGCTCGAATCCATGTCGAGCAGCTTGAGCAGGTCGACGATCGATTCCCGCCAGTTGCCGCCGCCGTCCTTGCCAGCGGCAAGCAGGGTCAGCACTGCCTCCACGTCGACCGGCTCGCTGGGCGGCGGGGGAGCGGAGGGTGCCGCCGCAACGCTGGCGTCGGTCGGCGCACCGTTCGCACCTGCCGATCCGGCGGGGGCCGGGGCTGGCGTCGGCGAGCTGTGGTGGAAAATCTTGTTCATGATCGTCGAAAAGATACCCACGCAATCCTCCTTCACTTGAGTCATTCAAGAGCGACGGAAGGGTATCATGCGGCAGAACGCGGGCAATGTGGACAGGCCAGGGTGACGCGGGGCCGGGCCGACAGGAATATTCCGGGTATTTCCGCTTCGGACGATAAGGCATCGGCGTCGCGATCGCCTGTCCGGATTGACGAGCGGCCAGCCGGCGGCGGAGCGTAAAGGCGCTCCGCCGCAAGCGTTCCGCATCAGGCGTCGATGCTGGTGCCGAGCGCGGCGTTGACCAGCCCGCCGTCCACCACCAGCGTGTCGCCCACCACATAATCCGACGCGCGGCTGGCGAGGAAGATGGCTGCTCCCGCCATGTCGTCGAAATTGCCGATGCGGCGCATCGGGATGCCCCGCGCCACCTCGTCGCCATGATCGCGCGCGGCGCGGTTCATCTCGCTGGCGAAGGCGCCGGGGGCGAGGCTGGTGACGATGATCCCGTCCTTCACCAGCCGCGCCGCCATCCGCTTGGTGAGATAGATCAGCGCCGATTTCGACGCATGATAGCTGTATGTCTCCCACGGATTGAGCCGCAGGCCGTCGATCGACGTGATGTTGATGACCTTCGACGGGCGATCATGGCTGGCCGTCTTCTTCAGCAGGCCGTGCAGCGCCTGCGTGAGGAAGAAGGGGGACTTGACGTTCAGGTCCATCACCTTGTCCCAGCCGCTTTCGGGGAAGTCCTCGAACGGCACGCCCCAGGCGGCGCCGGCGTTGTTGACGAGAATGTCGAGATGATCCTCGCGCTTCGCGATCTCCTCGGCCAGCGCCTTGCAGCCGGCGACGGTGGAGATGTCCTGCGGCACGGGCACGCAGTTCGGTCCGAGCTCAGCCGCCGTCTCGTCGCAGGCGGCCGCCTTGCGCGAGGAGATATAGACCTTCGCGCCCTGCTCGATGAACGCCTTCGCGATGATCTTGCCGATGCCGCGCGACCCGCCGGTGACGAGCGCGACGCGCCCTTCCAGGCTGAAAAGATTGTTCAGGCTCATTCCGCTCTCCACGTTGCCGGATTCACGCTCGTCCGCTACCGGAGCGCCGCTCGCGCGGCAAACCGAAAATTCGAAGCAGGCGACATTGACGTGCTGCGCGCCCATACTATGGTGCCGAAAAAGCAAAGGCAGGAGAGATATATGCGCTTTTCGGGCAAGCGCGCCGTCGTGACCGGCGGCGCTTCCGGCATCGGCCGCGCCACCGCGTTGAGGCTGGCGGAGGAAGGGGCCGAGGTGTGGATAGGGGACGTCAACGAGAAGGACGGGCAGGCGCTGGCCGAAACCTCCAACGGGCGCATCCGCTTCCAGCGCTGCGACGTAACCAAGGCGGAGGATATCCGCGCGCTGGTGGAGGCCGCGGACGCGGCCGGCGGGCTGGACATCCTGTTCAACAATGCCGGCGCGGGCGGCGCGCGCGCTCATATCGATGAAATCTCGCCGGAGGATTGGGATCGCACCCAATCGCTGCTGCTGCGCTCCGTCGCGCTCGGCATCCGCTACGCCGCCCCGCTGATGGCGAAGCGCGGGGGCGGGGCGATCGTGAACACGTCGAGCGTCTCCGCATTGGGCAGCGGCTATGCGCCGATCGCCTATTCCACCGCCAAGGCGGGCGTGCTCCACCTCACCAAGGTGGCGGCGGCGGAGCTGGCGAAGGATTCGATCCGCGTGAACGCGGTCGTCCCCGGCTTCATCACCACCAACATCTTCGTCAGCTCGATGGAATTGCCCGAGGAGAAACGCGCGGCGGCCAATCAGGCGATCGGCGGCATCGCGGCGATGGCGCAGCCGGTGAAGCGCGCGGGCCGGCCGGAGGACATCGCCGGCGCGGTCGCCTATCTGGCGAGCGACGATGCGGGCTTCGTCACCGGCACGCACATCCTTG
This sequence comes from Sphingomonas sp., assembly GCA_041906415.1. Taxonomy (GTDB): domain Bacteria; phylum Pseudomonadota; class Alphaproteobacteria; order Sphingomonadales; family Sphingomonadaceae; genus Sphingomonas. The sequence continues at coordinate 5,351 of JAYRJH010000119.1, forward strand.
TCGACGGCGGGCTGACGATCGGCACGCGGCAGAGCTGGGATCCCTCCATGCCCGGCATGTTCGAGGCGCTGGAGGCGATGGCGTGAATGCGCCCGTCGCGCCGCAGGCCGGCACGCCCGTGACGACGCCGCCCGCGCGGCGGCTTTCGAAAGGGGTGATGGCCAGCTACGGCTTCGGCGCGGCGGCCTATGGCGTGAAGGATTCGGGCTTCGGCACGTTCCTCCTGCTGTTCTACAATCAGGTGGTGGGTGTGCCTTCCGCCACCGTCGGTTTCGTGGTGATGATCGCGCTGATCGTGGACGCCTTCGTCGATCCCACGATCGGCTTCCTTTCCGATCGCACGCGCGGCCGCTGGGGACGGCGGCATCCGTGGCTCTACGGCGCGGCACTGCCGATCATGCTCGGCTGGATCGCCCTCTGGAATCCGCCGATCGGCCAGTCGCAGCCGGTGATCCTGCTGTGGCTGTTCGTCCTGGCGGTGATCGTGCGCAGCGCCGTCAGCGCCTATGAGGTGCCGAGCCAGGCGATGGCGGCGGAACTTAGCGCGGATTATGACGAGCGCACGCGAATCATGTCCTATCGCTATCTGTTCGGCTGGGCCGGCGGATTGCTGATGCTGGTGGGCGCCTACGTCTATTTCCTCGCGCCGGCGCCCGGCTATCCCAACGGCCTGCTGAATCCGGCGGGTTATCGCGGCTTCGCTGCGGCGGGAGCGGCGTTCATGGGCGTGGCGATCCTCGTCTCCGCGCTGGGCACGCATCGGGAGATTCCATATCTGCCCCGGCCGGAAATCCCCAAGCAGACCTTCGCGCAGAACCTGCGCGACATCCGCGAGACGGTGAAGAACCGCGCCTTCGCCGTGCTGATGCTGGCGGGCATCTGCGCCTATACGGGGCAGGGGATCAGCTATGCCATCTCCAATTACGTCGCCAGTTATGTCTGGGGATTCAAGGGGATGACCTTCCTCTACTACAGCCTTGCGCTGTTCGCGGGCGTGGGCGTGGCGTTCGTCGTCGCGCCGATCGCCGGGCGGCGGGGGAGCAAGCCGAAGACAGGGGCGATCGCCTCGATCTGCTCGGCGCTGATCGGCACGTTGCCTTACTGGCTGCGGCTGGCGGGCTGGTTCCCCGAGGTGGGCGATCCGTGGCTCAATCCCCTGCTGTTCCTGATCGGCGGCACGGCCACTGCCTGCGGGGTGACGGCCTATATCCTTGGCGCATCGATGCTGGCCGACGTGGTGGAGGATTCCGAAGTGCGTACCGGCCGCCGATCCGAAGGCGTGTTCTTCGCTGGCGGCTTCTTCGTGCAGAAATGCACCAGCGGGATCGGCATCTTCGTCTGCGGGCTGATCCTGGCGGCGGCGGCCTTCCCGGCGAAGGCGGTGCCGGGACAGGTTCCGGTGGAGACGCTGGACCGGCTCACCGTGATCTACGGCATCTGCTACATCGCCTTCTACGGCCTTGCCGCCTTCTTCTACTCGCGCTTCCCGTTCGGGCGCGGCGAGCATGAGGCGCGCCTGTCGCAGCTTGCGGCGGCCGGCGTGCTCGATTCGGAGCCGCGCGAGCCTTTCTGACCCCCCGATGAACCGCTTTCCGATCGAGTCATCGGCACGCCGAAACGATTCATCGGAAAAGGTTCCGGCGGCGGTTGGTTTCTTTAACCCTTGCCCGTAGCGCCGACTCAACAACCGTCCTGTTGACCGGGGGGTCGCAAGTGAATTTCAAGGCTTTGGCAGCGCGATTCGCGCTGGTGGTTTCGTTCGGCCTGATGGCAACGGCCCCGGCCGCCGCCCAGTTCTGGCAGTGCGCGCCCTATGCCCGCGAGATTTCCGGCATCCAGATCCGCGGCAACGCCAACACCTGGTGGGGCCAGGCCGCCGGCCGCTACGAGCGCGGGCACGAGCCGCGCGAGGGCGCCGTCCTGGCATTCAAGGCGACTTCGCGGATGCGCGTCGGCCATGTCGCGATGGTGTCTCACGTCGTCAGCGACCGCGAGGTGCTGCTGACCCACGCCAACTGGTCGCGCCGTGGCCGGGTGGAGCGCAACGTCCGCGCGGTGGACGTCTCCCCGAACAACGACTGGTCGATGGTCAAGGTGTGGTATGGTCCGCAGGGCGGGCTGGGCACGTCGGCCTATCCGACCAACGGCTTCATCTATAACGATGAAGCGCCTGCGGACGGCGATCTTTCGCTGACGCATTGATGCGCGCGGACGTGCGCGGCATTGCCAGCGCGCGTGGAACGATTATGGTGAGACGCAACGGGGCCGCCTTCGATCGCAAGCGCGGCCCCATTTCGTGTTCGAGCCAAGGTAGAACCCCGTGACCCTTCGCCAAGCCGTTGCCCCGATCGCCCTTCTCGCCGCGCTGGCGGGGTGCGCAAAGAAGGGCGATATCGATCTCACCTCCGGCGTCGGCATCACGGCGGTCCGCTCGGCCTGCCCGTCGGTAGGCGTGCCTGCCGGGACGGGCGACGTCACCTTGTTTGATCCCGCCACCAGCCGCGATTCGAGCGCGATCGACCTGGTGGCCGACATCACCAACGTCCGCTCCACCTGCGACGACAGCGGGGAGCAGGTGCAGACCAATGTCACCTTCGACGTGCGCGCGCGCCGCATGCGCACCGATGGCGCGCGCGACGTCACCTTGCCGTATTTCATCACGATCGTCCGCGCCGGCAATGCGGTGGTCGCCAAGCGCATCGGGCGCGTGACGCTGCATTTCGACGCCGGGCAGGCGGACACGTCCACCAGCGCGCAGGGGTCGACCATGATCGCCCGCGCCGCCGCCACCCTGCCGGATGCGGTGCGCCAGAAGCTGAACCGCAAGCGCAAGGCGGGGCAGGAGGATGCCGCGATCGATCCGCTCAACGCGCCGGACGTGCGGCAGGCGGTGCTCTCCGCCAGCT
>JAYRJH010000120.1:0-8249 GCA_041906415.1 Sphingomonas sp.
TCGCCGCTGTCCTCCGTGGAAGAAGCACCCGCCGCCGCCGGGGATGCATCCTCCGCCGCCGCCTCGCCGGCAAGCGTAAGACAAACCGCGATCGCCAACGCGGAAACCGACCTTCGCACCATTCATGCCCCCGTTCTTTGTCAGGGCGCCGCGAAACACATCTGCGGCGCCGCTGTTTCGAGGGCGCGCTATTCCATGCGTTGATGACACTTGCGCGACAGCGAGACCGAAGCTGGCGACCAGAGCGCGGCGCTCCAGGCTCCGCACCGCGAGATATTTTCCGCGCCTTTATTGCAATTGATTATCATTAGTGTACTTTGCCGGGCGATCGGAGAAGCGGAATGGCGGACTTTTTCATCCCTCTGCACCCTGGAATCTACCGCTCCGGCTCGCTGGTAATGATCCTCGACGCCGCCCAGCGCCCCTCGCGGGAGGCGGGCAAGCCGCTGGCGCTATGGCTCAAGGCACGGCGCGACGTGCTGGCCCGAAAGGTCAGGCTCGGCATCTACGTGGTGGAGGATCCGGTCATCCGCGCGGACCTGGAGGCCACCGCGCCGAAAGCGGCGAAGGCATGGCCCTTTCCACGCGCCATCGCCGCCTCTTTCGCGGAAGCCGAGCAGGCCGCGCTGGCCAAGATCGGGGAAAGGCAGGACGCATGACAGGCGCCACCGTGACGGAGGAATCCTTCCCGTCCAGCGCGGACGCGACGGCCTTCAGCCTGAAGCCGCTGATGTTCGAAACCTTCGTCTGCACGATGGCGATGATGGCATTCGTGGCGCTGGCCGGACCGATCGCGCGCCGGATCGGCCTCGATCCCTGGCAGGTCGGCGTCGCGATGACCATTGCCGGGCTGGCCTGGATGGTGATGGCGCGCGTCTGGGGCGCGGCCAGCGACCGGCGCGGACGGCGGCCGGTGATCCTGTTCGGTCTCAGCGGATTCGCGCTGGCCTATTTCCTGCTGTCGTTGTTCATCGACATCGCGCTGCGCACCGCGATGCTGCCGATGCTTGCCTTCGCGGGGCTGGTGATCGGGCGGGGCATCGCCGGCATCTTCTATGCGGCCGTTCCCGCGACGAGCGCTGCGCTGGTGGCCGATCATGTGCCGCCGGCCGAACGCGGCAAGGCGATGGCCGCGATCGGCGCGTCGAGCGCCGCGGGCATGGTGATCGGCCCCGGCGCGGCCGGACTGGTCGCGCCATGGAGCCTCAGCCTGCCGCTCTACCTGACCGCCGCGCTGCCGATCCTCGCCCTCGTCGTGCTGTGGAGAATCCTCCCGCGACGCGAACACCATGCCCCGCCGAACCCCCATCCCTTGCGCCTGACCGACCGCCGCATCCGCCGCCCGATGACCGTCGCCGCCGTCGCGGCCTTCAGCGTGGCCGTCGCGCAGGTGTCGGTCGGCTTCTATGCGCTCGACCGGCTGCATCTCGCGACCGGCGCGGCGGCGCAGGCGGCGGGCATCGCGCTCGCGGCGGTCGGCATCGCCCTGGTCCTCGCCCAGATCGTGCTGCGCCAGCTTGGCTGGTCGCCGGCGCGACTGATCCGTCTGGGCAGCCTCATCGGAGGCGCCGGCTTCATGGCCGTCACGCTGGCGAGCACCGCGCCCCTGCTCTGGGCCTGCTACGCGATCGCCGCCTTCGGCATGGGCTGGGTCTATCCGTCGGTCTCGGCGCTGGCCGCCAATTCGGTGCGGGCCCATGAACAGGGCGCGGCCGCCGGCACGATCGCCGCCGCGCAGGGCCTTGGCGTCATCCTCGGGCCGATCGTCGGCACCTTCGCCTACACGATCGACAATGGCGCTCCCTATGCGCTGATCGGCGTCATGCTGCTGGCGGTCTCACTATCCGGCAATCGCCCTTGCGGCGCCAGCGCCTGCGACTGCGGATAGCGTCCCCGAAACCGCCCATACGGAGTCGTGCGCGGGCCATCGCCGGTCTTCCCGGAGAAGCAAGCGGATGTGTCGGGGCGATGAGCGTGGACGTGATGAGCGTGGACGTGGGGAAACATCGCACGCTCAACGTCGGCGGCCATGTCACCGGGTCGATCGCGCACGGGATACAGGCGCCTCGGCTATCGCGCGGATGGCTATCGAGGATGCCGTCGCCCGAACCGTCGGCACGGACCCTGGTCGATGCGGCGCGGGAACTGGCGGCCGCAGCCGTAAAGGACCACGAGGATCGCGACCGCCTTCGTCTCGCTTTGGCGGGCGGCGACACCCCTGCGCATTACGCTGAATGCCCCCGCGCGACATAGCTTCCCTAAAATATTGTTGACAATCGATCATCAATCTTATGTCATGACGCGAGCGCCAAATCCGCATGGGCGGCGTCGGCCAACCAACTGGCATCAACGAGGGGGACAGTGATGAGAACCAACGCCCATCCGGGAATGGCGGCACAGGCGCGGGCAGCACTCTTTTCGACCACGGCCTTCGCCGGCCTGCTGCTTTCCGCTCCATGTCAGGCGCAATCGGCTCCGGCGGACGAAGCGAACGAGGTCGTGGTCACCGGCTCCCGCCTCGCGCGGCCCGACCTGTCGGCCGCAAGCCCCTTGTCCGTCGTAGGCGAGGCCGATCTCAAATTCTCGGGCAACGTGACGATCGAGAATACGCTGAACCAGTTCCCACAGCTCGCGGGCGGACAGACATCGAGCGTCGGAAACGGCGGCGGCGCGGGAATCCTGACGGCCAACCTCCGCGGCCTCGGCGCTACCCGCACGCTCGTGCTGGTCAACGGACGACGCTTTACCCCCGCCGGCGCCAACGGCCTGGTCGACCTCTCGACCATCCCCGACGCGCTCGTGAAGCGGGTGGAGATCATCACCGGGGGCGCGTCGGCCGTATATGGATCGGACGCCGTCGCCGGCGCCGTCAATTTCATCCTGAAGGATGATCTCAAGGGGCTCACGGCCAGCTATCAATATGGCCAGACCACGCACGACGACGGCTTTTCCCACAAGGCCGACATCACCTACGGCGCCAGTCTCGCGGAAAATCGCGGCAACATAACCTTCTCGGCGTCCTATACGACGCGGGACGGGGTTTCCGCGAATAACCGCGATTTTTCCCGATATGCACTCGGCGCGGTCGGGAACAGGCTCGTGTTCAGCGGTTCGGGCAACGTGCCCGGAGCCAGGATCGGCCTGTCCTCGGCGCAGCTCGCCAGGCTCAAGGGGGTCGATCTCACGCCCGCTGGCGCCTGCACCGCGATAACCGGCGTGGTCTTCGGGGCAGCGGGCGTTCCGCAACCCTATTGCACACCGGAAAGCACGTTCAACTTCGCGTCATACAGCTATCTCGAACGCCCCCTGAAGAGGCTGCAGCTATCGACCATATCCCATTATGACCTTTCGGATAATGTGGAGGCGTTCGGCGAAGCCTATTATGTGAATTCCAAGAATACCTTCTACTTTTCGCCGGATTCGTTCGTCCCCGTCACGCCCGGCGCGGCTTCCCAGACGCTGCTCATCCCCAATTATGCGACCAACACCATATTATCGCCGGCCGTCCGGCAGTTCTTCACGGACAATGCCGCCATCTTCGATCCCAAAGGCACGGGAACCGCGACGGTTGTCGGCGCGGGGCGCAGCGCGCGGGAAATCGGGCCGAGGATCACGCGCTACGAAAGCAATTCCATCGCACTGACCGGAGGGTTGCGCGGACACTTCAAGCTGTTCGCCGACGAATGGCGCTGGGAGGCATTTTTCCAGTATCAACGCAACCGGACCGATTCCGTCGCCTATAATGTCGTGTCGCAGACCCGCTTGGGGCTGGGGCTGGACACGATCGTCGACACCTCCGGCAAGACGGTGTGCCGCAACCAGATCCTCGGCTGCGTGCCGACCAGCATCTTCGGCCTCAACGCCATCACGCCCGAGGCGGCGGCGTTCCTCACTCCGCCGCGCGAGAGCACCGAGGCCTTCACCCGCAAGATCGCGGGCGGATCGCTCAGCGGATCGCTCGGCCATCTTCCCGCCGGCCCCGTGGCGGTGGCGATGGGTATGGAATATCGCCAGGATTCCTATGATTTCCTGCCGAGCCCCATGGACCTCGCGAACGAATATGGCGCGCAATCGGTCGGCGCGATGGGCGGCAGCTATAACGTGAAGGAAGTATTCGGCGAATTGCGCGTCCCGATCCTCGCCGACCGCCCCTTCGCGCAGACGCTCGCGATCGAGGGCGCATCGCGCTATTCGGATTATTCCAATATCGGGGGCGCCTTCACATGGAAGATCGGGGGCGAATATGCGCCCGTGCGCTGGATTCGCATCCGATCCGCCTATAATCGCGCGATCCGGGCGCCTTCGCTCAACGAGCTTTATTCTCCGATCCAGCTAGGCTTCCAATCGGGCTCCGATCCATGCGCCGTCAGCCAGAAGCCGACGGCCGCGCAAAAGCAGCTTTGCGTGAAGCAGGGCGTCCCGGCCGCCGATATCGATGCGTTCACGCAGGCCGTGCTTGGATATAATGCGCGCGGCGGCGGCAATCCCAATCTCGATGCGGAAAAGTCCAAGACCTTCACCGTCGGCACGGTGATCTCCCCGCCCTTCATCCCGGGGATGAACCTGACGGTTGACTATTTCAAGGTGAACGTGAAGGGCGGCATCGCCTCCGTCAACGCGACCCAGACGCTTTCGGACTGCTTCCGCGGCCTGAATGCGGACTCGCCGACCTGCCGCGCGATCTCGCGCCTGCCGAACGGGCAGATCGACGAGATATCCACGCAGACGAGCAACCTCGCGGTTATCAAGGCGCGGGGCATCGACGCGCAGGTCGACCAGCGCCTGCATCTGCCCTCCGTGCTGTCCATCGCGGGCGATGCGGCGCGGATGGACTTGCAGGTCGTCGCGAGCTGGCTGCTGGAACGCTCGCAACAGGTCATTCCGAGCCAGCCGGCCGTCGATTGCGCCGGCCGCTTCGGAAACGGATGCACCGGCACCGGCACGCCGGGGCTGCCGAAATTCAAGCTGAACATGGCCGCGCTGTATAGCAGCGGCCCCGTTTCCATCCGTATCCAGGAACTGATGCTGGGCGCCTTCTCGCTCTATCCCGGCATCACCGGCCCGGTGACGCATGTGCCGAATTACTGGTATACGAATATCTCCGGCTCGGTCCGCGTGCACGAGGCGGTCGAGATAACCGGCGGCATCGACAATCTCTTCGACAAGCAGCCGCCCGTCCTGGGCAATGCGCTGGCCGGTGAATCCAATACCTCACTGGGCCTTTGGGATGTCGTCGGGCGGCGTTTCTTCATCGGCGCCCGGCTCAAGCTCTGACGTCCTTCCACGATTCCCGCGAGATCGCCACGGCCGACGGCCGTGGCGATTTTGCGTCGGGGAACGCGTTCGAACGTTACAGGCCGTCCGGGTTCCGGCCTTCGCCCCGATAGATATCGAAGTCCATTTCCTCCAGTCGCGCGGCCAATATGATGGCGTTGGTCATGTTGGCCGAGACATTCACCGTTGTGCGCAGCATGTCGAGCAGGCGGTCGAACGGCAGGATGAAGCCGACGATGATCGCCGCCTGCGCATCGCTGATCCCCACCACAGACAATACCGCCGCCATCATGAACATCGCGGCGGAGGGAATGGGCGGCGCGCCGAGCGCGAGCAGGGTGGAGACCGCGGCGACGAGCAGCAGGTCGCTGAACGTCACCGCGACGCCGAGCGCCTGTATGGCGAATATCGACAGGAGCGCCACGAACATCGCGGTGCCGTCGCGGGCGATGCCGACGCCGACCGGCAGGACGGTCGAGGCGACGCTCTTGTGGATGCCGAATTTCCGCTCGGCCAGCGCCATCTCCACCGGAAGGCTCGCCGAACTGGACGAGGCGGAAAACGCGATGATCAGCGCGTCGACGGCGCCACGCAGATAACGGACCGGGGAAAGTCGCCCGATGAGCGCGATCAGGCTGGTGTGGACGATCAGCAGCTGGATCGCGCATCCCAACAGGGTGCCGAAGGCGAGGAGGGAGATGTTGACGAAGACGCCCAGCCCCTTTTCGCCGACCGCCGCCGCCATCAGGCCGAACACGCCGAACGGCGCGGTCTCCATGACGAAGATCACCAGCCGCATCATCACCTCCGACCCCGCCTCCACGACATCGGACAGCGGGCGCGCCCGTTCTCCCAATGCGAGAATCCCGACGCCGACGAAGATCGCGAAGAATATGATCGCGAGCATGTCCCCCTGGGCGAGCGCCTGGACCGGGTTGATCGGGATGATCGACACGAGCTGTTCCGACAACGAGCGCCCGGCGTTGATGACCTGCGGCGCGGCCCCGGCCAGGCTGACCCCGACGCCGGGCTGCAGCACCAGCCCCAGAACCGTTCCGATCGATGCCCCGATGAACGCCGTCGCCGCGAACAGCAGCAGCGCGCGGACCCCGAGCGATCCCAGCCGCCTGGGATCACCCATGCCGATCACGCCGGCCGTGATGGTGAAGAAGATCAGCGGCGCCACGAGCATCCGGGCCAGGCGCACGAAAATGTCGCCGAACCAATGCAGGTGCGCCGCCCCCTCCCCCCAGACGATGCCCGCTCCGACGCCGAGGACAAAGGCCGGTATGATGCGCTTCCAAAGGGGTATGTCGAACCAGTATCTGCGCAGGACGCCGCGCTGGCCCGGTTGCGCTTCTTCCCTTGGCGTCATCGCTTCCCCGCAATAATCGATTGTTGACAATATAACTCCGGCTGAAGATTCTGACAAGCGGCCGCCGGCTTGGAAGGACGCGTCTGTTTCCGGCGGGGCGTGCCCGGGATTATCACCGGCGCAGATCAGGGCGCGCCTTGTCGCAAGCTTCCGGGAAGACTAGATTGTCGACAGTCAATTTCGGAGTGCGGCGGTGAGCGGTTCGACCGTGGGGAAACTGAAGAAGCAGACGTTTGGTGCGCGGATTGCCGATGAATTGCGCAAAAGCATATTTGCCGGTGACCTTGCTCCGGGAGCGGCGCTGGTCGAAACGGCACTTGCGGAGCAGTTCGGCGTCAGCAGGGGGCCGCTGCGGGAAGCGATGCGGCAATTGATCGACGAAGGCCTGCTCGTCCAGGTTCCCTTCACGGGCACGCATGTGGTGGAATTGTCCGAGCAGGCGGTTCGGGAGATCTATTCCATGCGCACCGTGCTGGAGCGATTTGCGTTCGAACTGGCATGGGATCGCCGCGACGAACATTTCCGCAAGGAGATCCAGAAGCGCCAGGCGGCATTGATCGCGGCGATCGACGCCGCCGACGAACTGGAATGCATCCGCAAGGAGCTCGATCTTCATTCGCTGATCTACGAGGTCGCAGACCACCAGCTTCTTCTCGAGATATGGAACGGGCTGAAGGGTCGGCTCCAGCTCTATTGGGCGTCCAATCATATGGCCCACGGGCGGCGCGGCCCCCGCCGCGACGGTCACGACGATTTCCTCGCGGCGGCGCTTGGGGACGATTGGGCCGCGATGGAGAATGAGATCCAGTCGCACATGCGTCGCGGCGGCGAGGTGACGGAGCGATTCCTCAAATCGCGGAACGTCGCCGTCGCTGCCGCCGAATGATCCTATGCCGGTCCGGCGGCGCAACGTTCTTCGATGACCGCGTGCCCGCCAAGGCTCACGACCGCGCCGTTCAGCCGCGTCCTGATCGTGCCGCCGCGCGGCGACGCCTGCCAGCATGTCAGTTCCGGCCCGAGACGCGCGCGCCAATAAGGCGCCAGGCAGGCATGCGCGCTGCCCGTGGCCTGATCCTCATCGACGCCGACCGCAGGCGCGAAGTTGCGCGATACGATGTGATAACCCGCCATGTCGGATCGCGCCGTGAGGATCAGCGACCGCGCGCCGGTGCGCGCCAGACGAGCGAAATCCGGGCGCGCCGCGCGCACTTTCCCGGCGTCGGAACATTCGAGAATCCAGCGTTCGCCATGACGCGACGCCGCGATCCAGTCCGTGCCCGCGCACTGGCGGAACGCCCCGGGCGGATCGGCCGCGACGCCCGGCACGGCCGGCAGGTCGAGCCAGATCAACCGATCCTCTCCACGGCGCGCCGTCAGGATTCCGCCGGGAAAGGAAAAGCGCAGCGTCGTCGCGTCTTCCCCGATCACGTCCCAGAGGATGCGCGCCGCCGCCAGCGTCGCGTGGCCGCACAGCTCGACCTCGGTAGCCGGTGAGAACCATCGGATCGCCCAAAGCTCGCCCTGCCGGACCAGGAACGCCGTTTCGGGCTGGCGCAATCCGCGGGCGATCGCCTGCATCCGTTCCCGCGCGATCGCTTGG
>JAYRJH010000121.1:0-8187 GCA_041906415.1 Sphingomonas sp.
ATCGTGGCGCCGCTTTCGCCCGATTACGCCGCCCAATGCCTGGAGCGTATCGCCGAGCGCGCGCGACTGGTGTGCAGCGCGGTGCTGAGCGCTGCGCACGATCAGCAGAAGATCGACAAGTTCGCGCGCTGGAAGGAAAATCCGCTGCGCTGAGCCAGGAACCTGCTCATGCGATCGGATTCGGCGCGGCGCGGGACGCTTATTGCGCACGGGCCGGACGGCTGTTCCCGAAGCGTCGCTAATCCGCGCGCCAGTGGTTCGCGCGCCAGTAGAGCGTCCCCACCACGAGCCATGCCGCCACGGTGAGATGTCCGAACCATGCGATCGCGCCATATCCCGGCCCCAGGACGCGCAGGTCGATCAGGAAATCCGCCGCGAGCAGCCCGAAGCCGCTCCACCGGACGATGCCGGAAACCCGGTCCGGCAACTTGCGGCGCTGATGGCGCGTCATCGAAATGGCGATTGCCGCGAAGCCGATGAAGGCGAGCGCGATGGCGGCAGGATGGATCATGCCGCCGCGGCCTCCGCCGCCGCGCGCCTTTTCCCGCGCGCGGATTCGCGCCCCGGCTTCGGAAGCGCCTTATATGCGGCATAGCCGAAGCCGGCGGCGAGAAGCAGCATCATGCCGTCGAAACCGATGAACAGCCAGTCCCCGGCGATGATGCTCGCCGGCAAGCCGCGCGTCGTCGTCAGCGCGTTGACGAACGGTATGGCGAGGAACAGCAGCGCGGCCGCCGCCAGCGTTTCGGTCCATGCCCGGCCAGCGGGGCGCCCCAGCGCCCACAGCAGAACCGCCGCCCAGGTGAGGAACATGCAGTGGATTTCCCACTCGGCGCGTCCTTTCATGCCCAGCGGCAGCAGGCGGTTGGCGAGGAAATAGGCGGCGATGCCGGCGCCCAGCCCGGCGATGGCGGCGATGTTGAGGCGCTCGACCAGCCGGAACCCGAAATGCGGATGCGCGGGATCGGGCAGACGCGCGCGCCGCTTCGCCGTCCACAGCACCAGCCCGCTGCCCACCATGATCGTGCCGCCGAGGCCGGACAGGAAATAGAGCCAGCGCAGGCCCCATTTCGCGAAACGGCCGGCGTGCAGGCCGATCATCACGCTTTCCGTTTCCAGCGCCGCGCCCTTCGGCGGGCTGGCGAGGAGCGGGCGGCCGGTGGGGCCGTCGAGCGTCAGCACCTCGCCGCGCGATCCGATGGCGTCTTCTGGCGCGCGGGTCAGCGCCACGGTGGCGGTCCTGTCGCCGGGATTGACGATGTGCAGGAAGCCGACGTCCGCCCCGCCCCAGCTGGCGGAGGCGGCGCGCATCATCCGGCCGATCGGGGCGAGGGGCACGGAATCCCCGCTTCGTTTCGCTTCGGGCACATCGGCGAAGACAGTGGAGAAGAATGTCTGCGGCGATGCGTAATTGGCGGCGATGCCCCACGGCATGTAGAGCGTCGCCAGCGTCACCAGCCCGGTGAAGGTGATCATGAGGTGGAACGGAAGCGCCAGCACCGCCGTGACATTATGCGCGTCGAGCCAGCTCCGTTGTCCCTTGCCGGTGCGCAGCGTGAAGAAATCGGTGAAGATCTTCTTGTGCGTGATGATGCCGGAAAGGATCGCCACCAGCATGAACATCGCCGCGATGCCCACCAGATAGCGCGCCCATATCACCGGCAGGTAATGCAGGTCGAAGTGGAAGCGATAGAGGAAGAAGCCGCCCCGCGTCTCCCGCGCCTCGATCCTGCGTCCGTTGCCGTCGAGCACGGCACTCGTTTCGTCCAGCGTCCGCTGGCCGTCCTCGTCGGGCACCCAGAACACCTGCGTGGTCGCGCTGCGGCTGTTCGGCAGGGTGATGAACCACGAACGCGCGCCGGGCGCGACCTTCCCGAGATAGCGCACCGCGCCTTCGGCTGATGCGACCGGGCTGGGGCGGCCCGTGATCTCCGGCTGCATCCAGCGCGTGATCTCTTCCTGGAAATAGGCCGCCGTGCCGGTGGCGAACATGGCGAACAGCAGCCAGCCGAGCAACAGCCCGGTCCAGGTGTGGAGCCATGCCATCGACTGGCGCAGGCTCTCCTTCACAGCCGCCCCCCGATCGCGAGCGAGATGGACAGGGCCGCGCCGAGCAGCGCGATGCCGCCGGCCATGCCCAGCCAGAGCCGCTTCACGGAGCGGATCGCGAACGCCACGAGCACGACGATCGCGAACAGCGCGAAGGAGAATAGCGTCGCCGCTATGCTCGCCTCGGCCGGCGGCAGCGGCAGCGCCCGCGCCAGGCAGGCCGTGGCGAGCGCGGTGAGGAGGTAATTGGCCGGGATCGCCGCCAGGGCACGGGCCGCGACATTCCAGCGGCCCGCTTTCCCCTTTCCCCTGGCGGCCCCGGCCGGCATCAGAACTGGTAGCGCAGCGTCAGCGTCACGTTGCGCGGCTCGCCATAGGCGAGCTGGTTGTAGAAGCCGATCTGCGAATAATATTTCTTGTCGAACAGATTCTCGACGTTGAGCTGCGCCGACAGGCCGTTCCTGAGCTGATAGCGCGCCATCAGGTTGACGATCGCATAGGGATTCACCTTCAGCCGCTCGGCATCGCCGGTGACAGGGTTGGTGGTGTCGGTATAGCTCAGCCCCTCCCAGTTGACGCCGCCGCCGACAGCCAGTCCGTTCAGCGAGCCGCGGAAGGTGTAGGTCGTGAACAGGCGCAGCAATTTGTCCGGAAACAAGGTATTGACCCGTAATCCGTTGGCGTCTTTCGCCTTGAACTGGGTGTAATTGCCGCTGACGGCCCAGCCCGGCAGGATCTCGCCGTTCGCCTCGACCTCGAAGCCGGTGCTGTGCGCGCCCGGCGCGGCGCGATAGGCCTGATTGATCGTGCCGGGCACGAGTTGGCCCGGATCGGGCTGCCCCAGATTGTCCTGCTCGATGCGGAACACCGAGATCGCCGTGTTGAGCGCGCCGTTGAAGAAGGTGCTCTTGAGGCCGCCTTCGTAGTTCACGCCGGTGACGGGCGGCAGGAAGGCGCCGTTGCGATCCTGATAGCTCTGCGGCGCAAAGATCTTGGTATAGCTCACATAGAGCGTGTGGTTGCGCGCGATATCGTAGAGCACGCCCGCATAGGGCAGGAAGCGGTTGCGGTCCCCGAAGTCCGCGTTCGCGCCATAGGACACGCCCTCGCGTTCCCAGGAGGCGAGGCGGCCGCCGACGATCACCTTGAGCTGATCGGTGAACGACAGGCGCGTGGCGGCATAATAGCCCCATTGCTTGGTCAGCGTATCGACCACCTTCGTGCGGTTGCTCCAGCCCGGCTGGGGATAGGAGCCGTCCCAGTGGTTGAAGTCGCCGATCGCCGCGACGGGGCCGGAATCATAGCTGAAGAAATCGAAATCCTGCCTGGCGTAGCTGGCCCCGGCGATCAGATCGTGCGTGCGCCCGAAAAGCTCGAACTTGCCGGTTGCCCGGATGCCGAAGTCGATCTGCGCGGCACGCCCGTCATACCGGGCCGCGAACGAGCCCAGGCCGAGTCCGGTCACTTCGTCGGGCTGGCCGGTGACATAGAGCAGCCGCGAATGGCTGGTGTTGAGCGTGCGGTTGAAATAGGCCTTCACCGTCCAGTCGTCGCCGATCTTCTGGTCGATGTCGGCGAAATAGGTGGTGTTGGTCGATTCCCACTTCGTCCAGTCCGCGCCCACCGTCTTGGAGCGCGGCCAATCGGTGCGCGAGCCGTCGGCATACCAGACGGGGAGGCCGCCCCATTGCGTGCCGCGCGGATCGTTGTGCTGATAGCTGGCCCCGGCGCTGACATGCGTCCGCGGCGTCAGGTCCGCGTCGATCACGCCGTAGAGGATCTCCTTGCGGTTGTGCAGCAGGTCGACGAACGAATCGCCGTCCTCATATTTGCCGACGACCCGCACGCGCACCTTGCCGTCGCCGGTGATCGGCGAGCTGATGTCGCCCATCACCGAATAATCGTTCCACCGGCTGGCGGATGCGGTGATCGATCCGGTGAGGCGATCGCTGTCGGCATGCTTGCGGATCAGGTTGATCGAGGCGGACGGATTGCCCGCCCCCGTCATCAGGCCGGTCGCGCCGCGCACGATCTCGACCCGCTCATACAGCGCCACGTCGAGCAGGGATTCGCCCGCGCTGTAGGCGGTGTCATATTGCACCGGGATGCCGTCGATCTGGTAATTGTCGATCGAGAAGCCGCGCGCGGAAAAGCCGTTGCGCGAGCTGTCGAACGCCTTGGCGGAGACGCCCGCAGCATTGTCGATCACGTCGCTCAGCGTGCGGATGCCCTGGTCTTCCATGCGCTGCGCGGTCATCACCGTCACCGATTGCGGGGTTTCGCGCAGCGTGAGGTCCATGCCGGTCGCCGATCCGAGGCGATCGTTGGTGGTATAGGAGCCGGTGACGACGATGTCGCCGCCTTCCTGCCGCTTGTCGTCCGTCGTTGCCGCCGCGTCCGCCGTCTGCGCGAGCGCGTCTCTCGCGCCAAAGCCGCCACAGGCCATGGCGAGCAGGGAGATGCCATGGAAGACGGAAGCCGAACCGCGCGGTGACTGGATGCCCAATGTCTTTTCCCTGATTTCATGATCCGCTAATGCAAACCATTCTCAATTTCCGTTACAGCGGGCCGCGCGGGCTTGTCAACGGATTCTCCCATTGCCCGCCGCCGGGAAACCGAAGGCTTCCGGCACGTTTGCGCTGGCATGACCGGAAAAGAGCCTGATCGGCGCGCAGAAGACATCATCGACCCACGCGATGCGGCGGAAAGCGCGGGATTGATCTACGTCAGCGATCAGTCACCCGGCATCACCCGCCGAAGGCGGGGCAGGGGCTGGAGCTATCGCAATCCTGATGGAACGCCGGTGAAGGACGTCGCCGCCATCGCCCGGATCAACGCGCTCGCCGTTCCGCCCGCTTATACGGACGTCTGGATCTGTCCCGACGCCAACGGCCATATCCAGGCGACCGGCCGGGATGCGAAGGGGCGCAAGCAATATCGGTATCACGCGCGCTTCCGCGAGATACGCGACGGCACGAAATACGAACATATGCTCGCCTTCGCCGACGCGCTTCCCCGCATCCGGGAGAAGATCGACGCGGATATGCGCCGCCATGGCCTGCCGCGCGCGAAGGTGCTGGCGACGGTGGTGCGCCTGCTCGAGACGACCATGATACGCGTCGGCAACGCCGATTACGCCCGGCGGAACAAGAGCTATGGCCTGACGACGCTCAACAGCCGTCATGTCAGCGTGGAGGGCAGCGAAATCCGGTTCCGCTTCAAGGGCAAGAGCGGCAGGATGTGGAACCTCAGGATCACCGATCGCCGCGTGGCCCGGATCGTCAAGCGGGCGCAGGACCTGCCGGGCCAGCATCTCTTCCAATATATCGACGACGACGGCGAGCAGCGCGAAGTCTCGTCCGGCGACGTGAACGACTATCTGCGCGAGATCAGCGGCAGTGATGTGACGGCGAAGGATTTCCGCACCTGGACGGGCACCGTCCTGGCCGCGCTCGCGCTCGCCGGGTTCGAGGCGTTTGACAGCAAGGCGGCGGCGAAGCGGAACGTCCGCAGCGCGATCGAGCAGGTTTCCGCCCTGCTGGGCAACACGCCGACGATCTGCCGGCGCTGCTATATCCACCCCGAGATCATCGACAGCTATATGGACGAGGCGCTCGTCCTCGATACGGAACGGGAGGTGGAGCGCAGGCTGCGCGAGGACGTCGCGGGCTTGCGACCGGAGGAAGCGCTCGTGCTCGCGTTCCTGCAACGCCGGCTTCAGGAGAAGGTCGCCGCCTGATGCCGCCGCGACGGCGGTGCGCCGAGGGAACGATCCGCCCGGCGGCGCGTCTCGCCAGGGATGGTTCGCCTTCTTCCCGCTGATCGCCCCCGGCGCATGGCCGCGATCAGCGCTTATGCCGTCGCCGGTTTTCTTCTCTTCCTGCTGTTCGTGCTCGCGATCTTTCCGCTAAGACAGTTCCGCCCGCTGGTGGAGCGGCGGCTCAGCGCGCATTTCGGACGGCCCGTCACGATCGCCGCGATCGAGCGGCGGGACAGTTTCTCGCTCCATCCGCGGATCGCCCTTCGCGGGCTTCGCGTGCCGCAGCCGCAATGGGCCGGCAGCGGCGATCTCGTGCGGATCGATCGCGCCGACGTGACCTTTCCCGTCCTTCCCGCGCTGGTCGGCGCATTCCATCCCACCGCGCTCGATATCTCCGGCGCGCGGATCAACCTGATCCGCACGAAGGACAAGAGGAAGAATTGGGAACGGGACCAGCCGGGCAAGGGCGGCGGCGGAGGCGGTCCGACGCTCACGCGGCTGGCCGTGCGCGACATGCGGATCAGCTATCGCGACGCGGCGCAGGATCGCGCCGTGGTGCTGGACGTCACCGCCGACGCCACGCACGGCCTGCGCGCGGCAGGCCCCGGAACGGTGCGCGGCAGCGCGGTGCGCGTGACCCTCACCGGCGCGCCGCTCGCAGGCGGCAGGCAGCGGTGGCCCTTCTCCGCGAAGATCGATGGCGCGGACCTTTCGCTCGTCGCCGCGGGCACGATGGCGCGTCCGCTCGACACCGGCGACATGGTGCTCGATCTCGAAACCCGTGCGCGAGACCTCAAGATGGTCGATGCCGTCATCGAGGCGGGGCTGTTCGAGACCCGCCCGGTCCATCTCAAGGCGCATGTCGCGCGGCAGGCGAAAAAATGGATCGTCACCGGCCTCACGGGCACGATCGGCCAGTCGCGGATCGCCGGGCGCGTCACCGTCGACAAATCCGGCCCGCGAACGAAGCTGGACGGCGAGGTGCAATCGGACCGGCTGGATTTCAACGACTTCTCCTCCCCCGAAGCCGAAGCCGCCGCCCGCGCGGAGGTGCGCGCGCATGGGCCGAAGCTCGTGCCCGATACCCGCATCAATATCTACAAGATCGCCCATACGGATGGCCGCATCGCCTTCCGCGCGACGCGGATCGTCGATGGGGCCAAGCCCTCGTCGCTGACCAGCCTTTCAGGCATGCTGGCGCTCGACCGCCGGTTCCTCACGGTCGATCCACTGCGCATCGGGTTGCGGCGCGGGGAACTGGTCGGGCGCGCCACGGTCGACCAGCGCGACGGAGCGAAGATACCGCGCGTGACGCTCGATCTGCGCATCGTGGACAGCACCATAGAAGCGCTGGCGGGCGGGGACGGATCGGTATCGGGACGCGTCGATGCCCGGGCCCGGCTGGTCGGGCGCGGCAGCACGATCCGCGAGGCGGTGGGCGCGTCGGACGGCCGGATCGGCCTGGTCGCGCGCGACGGATCATTGCCGCGCAAGATCGCCGCCGCGCTCGGTTTCGACGCAGGCCGCGCCCTGCTGGCGGGCGGCGACCGGCGCGCGGGCCTGCGCTGCGTCATTGTCGGCGCGGATGTGCGTGGCGGAGTGGGCACGGTGGGGCCGTTCATCGTCGACACCAGCGAGAGCCGGCTGGACGGCACCGGCACCCTCTCCTTCCCGTCCGAGGCGCTGGCGATCCGGATGACGGGCGCGCCGAAACAGGGCAGCGTGCTGCGCCTGCCCGGCTCGGCCCGGCTGGCCGGAACGATCCGCGATCCCGATATCGTCGTGCCGAAGCAGGTGAAGTCGATCGGCCATATCTTCAAGGCGATCGGTCAGGCCATTACCGGCGATCAGGGGCCACGCGCCGAAAATGCCGATTGCGCGGGGCTGGCGGCGAAGGTGCTGCGCTGACGCGGGGGGCGGGACGCAACTGACGCTGCGCTTCCGGCCTGTGCGATCCGGCGGATCGATCTTGCATGGCATGAGCTGCCTGTGGTGATGACGGCGGAGCCACAGCCAGAGGTCGCCAGCCGTGATTATTTCCTCCCCGTCCGATTTCCGCGAGGCCGCCAGGGCGCGCCTGCCCCGCTTCCTCTTCGACTATGCGGATGGGGGCGCCAATGCGGAAACGACGCTCGAGCGCAATGTGGCCGATCTGACGGCGATCGCGCTGCGCCAGCGCGTGCTGCGCGACGTTGCCGATATCGACCTGACGACGACGCTGTTCGGACGGCGGATGCCGCTGCCGGTCGCGCTCGGCCCGGTGGGAATCGCGGGCATGTATCGGCGGCGGGGTGAGGTTCAGGCCGCGCGCGCGGCGAACGGAGCCGGTCTGCCATTCACATTGTCCACCGTCGGGCTGTGCCCGCTGACCGAAATTC
>JAYRJH010000122.1:0-8182 GCA_041906415.1 Sphingomonas sp.
AGCATGACGCGGGCTCGTTCGGCGACGCGGTCCACCATGTCGGCATCGCGGAGAAGGACGGGCATGAGGAGCCCTATCTCTATATCGAAACGCCGGAGGGCCTGCTGACCTGCGTCCAGATGGGGACGATCGAGTTCCACGGCTGGGGCGCCCGAATCGAAGACGTCGAGAAGGCTGACCGGCTGGTATTCGATCTCGACCCGGACATCGGGCTCGATTTCGAGGCGGTGCGGAGTGCTGCCTTCCACTTCCGCGACATCTTGCAGTCGATCGGCCTTGAAACCTTCCCGATGCTGACCGGCGGCAAGGGCGTCCATGTCATCGCCCCGATCACGCCGCGCGCGGAATGGCCCGAGGTCAAGGATTTCACGCATCGGCTGGCGCAGGCGGTCGCGCAGTCGGACCCGGAGCACTTCACCGCCGCCTTGCCCAAGGCGCAGCGCAAGGGGCGGATCTTCGTCGACTATCTGCGCAACCAGCGCGGCGCGACGGCGGTGATGCCGTACAGCGCGCGCTCGCGTGAAGGCGCGCCGGTCGCGGCGCCTATCACCTGGACGGAAATGGAGACGATCGACACGCCATCGCATTTCCATGTCGGCGACCAGGCGGAACTGCTCAGGCGCGCCGGCTCGAAGGCGCTGGCCGGCTGGGGACGCGCCAGCCAGGAGCTGCCCGACCTATGACGGCGGCGCCATGAAGATCGCCACCTATAACGTGAACGGGGTCAATGGCCGGCTCCCTGTGCTGCTGCGCTGGCTCGACCTCGCCGAACCCGACATCGTTGCGTTGCAGGAATTGAAGTCGCCGCAGGAGAATTTCCCCGAACATGCGATTCGTGACGCCGGCTATGAGGCGATCTGGCATGGCCAGAGCCGCTGGAACGGCGTCGCCATTCTCAGCCGCGTCGGCGCGATCCACGAGACCTGGCGCGGCCTGCCGGGCGATCCCGACGACGTGCAGAGCCGCTATATCGAGGCGGCGGTCAATGGCGTGCTGGTTGCCGGCCTGTATCTGCCGAACGGCAATCCGCGCCCCGGCGCGAAGTTCGACTTCAAGCTAAAATGGTTCGACCGGCTGCATGAACATCTCGCCACGTTGATCGATCTTGATGCGCCGGTGATCATGGCCGGAGATTTCAATGTCATGCCGACCGACATGGACGTCTATGCGCCTGATCGCTGGCGCGACGACGCGCTGTTCGCGCCGGAAGTGAAGGCGGCGTATCAGCGCCTGCTCGATCAGGGCTGGACCGATGCCATCCGTCATCTCTACCCGCACGAGACGATCTACACCTTCTGGAAATACTGGCGCGGCGCGTTCGAGCGAAATGCTGGCCTGCGCATCGATCATTTCCTGCTGAACCCGGCTGCTGCCTCCCGGCTCATCGCCGCCGAGGTCGATACCCGCTCGCGCGGCTGGGACAAGACCAGCGACCATGCACCGGTGTGGATCGAGCTGGCCGACAAGCCCGCGCGATCGCGGCCACCGGCAGCGAGAAAGGTATGACGACGGAGATCGAAGAGGTCATTCTGCAAGAGAATGGCTGGGTGCCCGACAACGGGCGGCTGCCAGTCCTGATCTACCGTAGCGCGGTGAAGGCAGAGGGCGAGGAGGCGGCCGAGCGCTTCGAGCGGATGTTCGCCGATCATGGCTGGCCGCCGCAATGGCGCGATACGATCTTCGACTATCATCATTATCATTCGAGCGCGCATGAGGCGCTGGGCGTGGCAACCGGCTACGGAACGCTCCTCCTCGGCGGCCCGGGCGGGCAAGAGGTCGAGGTCAGCGCCGGTGACGCGCTGGTCCTGCCGGTCGGCACTGGCCATCGGCGGCTTGAGGTCAGCCATGACTTCATGGTCGTCGGCGCCTATCCGCAAGGGCAGGATTGGGACATCTGCCGCGAGGCGCCGGACGATGCCGCGTGGCGGCGTATACGCGCGCTTCCCGTCCCCGCTGAAGATCCCATACTGGGAACCGACGGCCCGCTTCGGAAAAGCTGGAAGGCGTGACGGTCGGCTGGAAGATCGATCGAGGCGAGCGTGATGCGCTGCTCATGCGCTTTTCACCGCGCTACGCCGAGACGGTTGCCGATCATGTCACGCTGCGGTTCGGCACCGACGAGGCTACGCCGCTCCCCACCGTCCCCGCCGGCGAAATCGTCGGCGAGGCTGACGACAGAGCCGGCGTGCAGGCGCTTGTCGTGCGGATCGGCGGAACCACCGAGCGCGGCGACGGAAGCCATTTCCATATCACCTGGTCGCTTGCGCCGGGCCGGGCTGCGAAAGAGAGCAATGATGTGATCGCCCGGCATGGCTGGCGCCCCATTGATCAAGCCATGCCAATTCGTCTCGCGCCGGCGCGCTGGAAAAGCTGAGCGGCGATGGCGCGCTCGCCCAGGCTCAAGGTGTTCCGCACGCCGATCGGCTTCCACGACGCCTATGTCGCCGCGCCGAGCCAGAAGGCCGCGCTCGAAGCCTGGGGCAGCGACAAGGACCTGTTCGCCAGCGGCGCAGCCGAGCGGATCGACGATCCCGAACTAATGCGCGAACCGCTCGCCAATCCCGGCAAGGTGATCCGCAAGCTGCGCGGCACGATGGCCGAGCATATGGCGGCGCTTCCGAAGGACAGCCCGGCGCCGCGAAAGAAAGCCGTTCGGTCGGAGGATGCCGAAGACGCGGCGCCCGCGCGCAAGGCCAAGCCGGTCGCCAAGCCGCCGCCCAGGTCGAAGCCGCGCCCTGATCGAACGGCACTGGCTCGTGCGGAGGCCGAACTGACCGCCGCCGAAGCGCGCCACGAGGGCGAGCGCGCGGCCCTGGCGAAGCGGCAAGCGGACCTCGATCGGGAGCGGCGCAAGCTCGAAGCGGATCAGGCCCGCGAGCGCGGCAGGCTCGACCGGAAGGTGGAAGCAGCCCGCGAGAAATATGATCGCGCCATGCAGGCGTGGCGCGCCGATTGACAGCGAACGCGCTCAAGATGCTCGAAAGCTATTGAAATCACGCACTTTGCGACCTTATCTTGCGGATGCGCCCCTTCGCGGGCGCGAACATCCTCAACTTTGGCATGGAGATGGAGATGTCCAGAAATCATCTTGATTATCTTCGGCGCGAGCATGCCCGCCTTGAGGCCGAAATCGATCGCGCGGCGCGCAGGCCTCGCCCCGATGAACTGCTGATCGCGCGGCTCAAGAAGCTGAAGCTCGCGATCAAGGACCAGCTCGCATCGTGGCAGCGGGATCTCAGTGCCGACCGAGCCGCCTGACGCAGCGCGAGGGCGAAGTTGGATGGCTTCGCCCTCTACCAACATGATCAAATTTTTGCGTTTCGATCCCTTGAAACCGGAATCGACCGGATTAGTTGAATCGGACCGGGCGCTGTTGTTCGGGTCCGGCTGGACATAGAGGGCGCCGGCTCTCCTGTACCGGCGCAGCTCATCGTCCAGATCGCTTCATAAGGAGGATTTGGAAATGAGAACCGCATTTGACTTCACGCCCTATCGGCGTTCGACGGTCGGCTTCGATCGTCTGTTCAACCTGCTCGAAACCGGTCTGCGCGAGGATGACGGCTATCCGCCCTTCGACATCGTGAAGGATGGCGAGGACAGCTACCGCATCACGCTCGCGGTCGCGGGGTTCCGCCCCGAGAACATCGAGCTTGTCGCGCAGCAGAACCAGCTCATCATCACCGGCAAGCGCGCCGAGGATGATGGCAATGGTGAATATCTGCACCGCGGGATCGCGACCCGTGCGTTCGAGCGGCGCTTCCAGCTCGCCGATTTCATCGAGGTCGGCGATGCACGCTTCGACAACGGCCTGCTCAGCATCGCGCTGAGGCGTGTCGTCCCCGAGGCGATGAAGCCCCGCAAGATCGCGATCGGCGGCGCCAACCCCGCGAACGACCGGATCGAAGGGCCGAAGGAGGACAAGGAAGCGGCCTGATAGTCCGCAGCCTGCCGGTCACTGCTTCCGGGCGGTGGCCGGTGGGCCATTGATTCCGTGCTGCTCAGAATGTCTTACGGTTGCGACGCTCCGTCACGGGCGTCCCGTGCCCTGTGTCCGCCGTCATCTGCCCTGCCGGCCGACGCGTGGGTCAGCGCCGAGCCGCTGCCGCGCGCCGTCAATCAGGGCGGGCGCGCGGCCGGAGGCAAATGGCGCGTGCGCTTCCGCTCCCGCTACGCCCCGTGTGTTGATCCACTGACCGGGTGGCTCGCTGGCGGCGATCCGCTCGCCACGATCGACCTGCGCTTTCGCGATCGCGCATCCGCCATCGCTTATTGCGAGCGGCAGCGCACCCCCTTCGAACTCCACCATTGATTGGGCGGCTCAACGATCGCCGAGACCATGTGCCAGCCAGCGTTCGATCGCGGCGACCACGTGATGCTGTTCCGCGGCATCAAGCGGGCGGCCCGCCGGGATGCCGTGCCATTTCGCGAGGCAGCCCCGGCAACAGGTTGCGGTCGCATGCTGGGCGATGAACGCCGGGTGCCCTCGCATCGGGGTCTGCCTGCCGTCATTGGTCGGATGTGCCGGCGCTAGCCGCTTCGCAACGAAATCGGCGGCATGCTCTAGCACGACGTCGCGTCCGCGATTGTCGAGATAGGCGCGTTCCTTTAGACCAAGCCGGAATCGGGCGCGAAAGGTCGAGGCGGCGAGCGTGGGAAACACCTCGTCGAGCGGGCGCATCAGCTCAGATCGCCGAGCGCGATATCGATCGCGGATTCTAGCCGGTCGATCACGGCCGCGCGGCTGACGTGCTTCGGGAGTTCGCGCTGGGCGAAATCCTGCAAACGCCTGATATCGCGCAGCGGCAAGCGGATCGTGATGACCGCTTGGTCGAGCCTCGCGCGATTGAGCGCATCCGCCTGCTTGCCGGACGCCAGAAAGTGGCCGAGCAGCCGCTTTCGTTCGTCGAAACCCCAGCCAAGCGCGGAAAGCTCGTCCGGCGTCAGCGCGAGGTCCATGATATCGGCAAAGGGAAGGGCGATCCGGACGATCCGCCCACCGCGTTCACGCCAGCGTTGACCGAGTGACCGGCTCATTGCGTTGCATGGCTGCCGGTTCCACCCATGCGATCGAGCGTGTGTAAGGCCGCGAGCACATCATCGACGGGGATCGGCTTCCTGAAGCCGGGCGGCTTACGCAGTGCCGGCTGGTTCTCGACCGCGGCACGGTCGGACGCCCAGGACGCGAGGATCGCGCGCTTTACCTCGGGCTCGAGACTGGGATGTCTGGCGACATCGAACGGATGGAGAAAGCGGGAGACTGGCTGCGACATGATTGTGCTTCCTTTCGTTTCAGGTCGCTGCGTTGATCCACGACCGATCGCATCGGCCCGCTCTAAGATTTGGAAGCGAACGGCGCTCGGTCAAGAGGTTACGAGGCTTTGAAACAATCGGCATAGACGCTCGTGCGCGCCATGTGGCGGTTGAGGTCGGGCGCGTCGTCGCTCCACCAGACCGGCCGCGCTCACCGAGCGCGCGTTTTGCGCGATCGACCGCCGCATGCGCCTCCGCTTCCAGCATGATCGCCCGCTCTTTTCGCGGCGCCCACCGCACGCCGCGCCGCTATGAGGGCCTTCACGAGCCGCTCGCGCTCGCCCGGATCGAGCGAGGGCTTCGACACGCGCCATAATCGGATCAGGCGACCCGCCTGCAGGCGAGGCTGCACCTAACCCTCGGTGAGGTAGATCAGACCAAGCCCGGCCAGCCCCGCCTCGCACATGCGGGAGGCCGGGTCGCAAAACGCGGACAGCGATCACGGCCTATTGCGACACGATCGCGAGGCTACCGATCCAGCGTCAGGTCCGACAGCGAGTCCGGCGCCTGGGTCAATTGCCGGTTGCCGTCCTCGGTCACGATCAGCGTGTCGGAATGGCGGAAGCCGCCGATGCCCGGCAGGTAGATGCCCGGCTCGATCGTGAAGCTCATGCCCGGCTCGATGATGCGATCGTCCCCTTCCGCGAGGAAAGGTGCTTCGTGACCGGTCACGCCCATGCCGTGCCCGGTGCGGTGCAGCAGGTTGTCGGCATAGCCGCTGTCCCTGAAGAAGCGGTTCACGGCCTTGTCGACATCGCTCATGCGCGCGCCGGGCAGCGTCATGTCGAACGCGAGCCGCCGCGCCTGCATCATCACCTCGAACGGCCGCTTTGCCAGCTCCGGCGCGTGGCCGATGAAGAAGGTGCGCTCGATCTCGGAAGCATAGCCGTTGAGGGAGGCGTTGATGATCGACACGTGCGGCCCGCCTTCCTGCATCGCGACCGCCAGATCGCTGAAGTTGTGCGGATCGTGCGAATAGACCGGCGGCTGAAAAACGGCGCTCGTCCGCGTGGCGAAGGGATTGATCGACGGATTGTCGCGGACCAGCATGCCCATCATCAGCTTTGAGACAGCGGCGCTCGCGATGCTGCTGGAGCGGCCGGCCTCGGCTTTGGCCAGGAAATCGGCCATCGCCGCGCTGACGATCCTTGCCGAATATACCATGCGGCCGATCTCGTAAGGCGATTTGATGAGCCGCAGATCGTCGACGATATCGGTACGAACGCGTTCCGCCGGGATCGCGTCGCAAATCTGGACCTGGCACACCGACTCCACGCCGACACGCTGCGCGCCGCCGAGGACGGTGCCGAGCAGATCGAACCAGTTGCCGCCGGCGGGGGCGGGGAACTCGAAATATTCGATCAGCTCGATATCGCCGACCTTGCGGCTCAGGACGTGCGGGATTTCGAGCTTCGGAACGATGAAGCGAAGCGGACCGCGTGACGGAATGAGAAGGATGAACGGCCGCTCGTGAACGAAGTTGGCGAAATTGGTGAGGTAATAGACATTGTCCGGATCGAAGCAGACATACCAGTCGAGATTTTGCCGCGCCATTCGCTCCTGGGCAGCCGCGACACGATTGCCGATCTCCTTGTGCGAGGGCGGAAGGTAGGTTTCCTCGAATTCCATTGTCATGTTCCTGATATTCTTGATTTCTGGAATAAATGCGCTCGCCAAACTCAGTGCGGTGGCAAGTCTGATGACGATGCTGACGGGCGAGTTGCGGCCACATAGAACAGGACACTCGCCGCCACGGCGAAAAGGTTCACGATCAAGACCGATATCGTAAGCGGCGCATGCGTGTGAGCCGATGTCAGGCGATCGGCGAGCCAGCCCGTGACGGCGTTCCCTCCGGCCGTGCCGAAGATCGTCATCAGCATGATGCCGATCGCGATCATCGTCGCACGACAGCCTGCGGGCGTGAGTTCGCTGATGCCGGCCATCACGGTTCCGAACGGCGCCATAAACAACATGCCGCTAATGAATGCCGCAGCATAAAAGACCGGCGACCCCGACGGCGCAACGCGATAGATCAAGCTGACGGCGACGCTGACCAACGCAAGGACGGCAAGGTAACGCAGCCGCCCACGCACGCTGCGGCGGGCCGCGCGATCCTGACGCTGACGGCCGACTACTACCACTACAAGCTGCGCGGACTCATCGTCGCCGATCCCGTGGCCGGCATGATAAATGCGCTGTTCGGAACGTCTGGAACCGCCAATTGCGCCAATGCCGCCTACGCCGGACTTCGTTCGCGCTTCCTGTTTTCGGACGGCGGCGGCGTTCCCGGCGCCGGCACGTGCAGCCTGACGAACGTCTCCCGAGTGTTCACCGACACCGTGAACGGTTCGGACGTCACGACCTCGGGCGTCGATGTGCAGATGGACGCGACCTTTAACAACGTGCTGGGCGGCAGCGTCCAGCTCGGAGGCGCCGTCACTTACGTCATCAACTACAAGCTGGCGGACCAATTGGTCGAAGGAATTGTGGTGCAGCCTGGCTTCGACGCGGCAGGCCTGCTCAACTATCAGACGACGGCCTATCCGCTGCCCAAATGGAAGGGTCAGGGCTATATCGGGCTGAGCCACGGCATCTTCGACGGTCGGCTGACCGTCAACTATATCGGCGGCTACACGGACCAGCGGGTCGCGCCGTTCGCGCCGCGTGTGGACCTGGTTGGCCTGATACCCGACGCGACGCAGCTTGCGAGTCAGCACATCGGGAGCTTTGTCACTGCCGACTTCACGATCTGAACCGCACCGGGTTTGCCGGAGGCTCCAACTCCTGAGAAGGTGGAGCCGATATGAGCAAGACGCCGAACAAGTTTGCGCCGGAAGTCCGCGAGCGCGCGGTGCGGATGGTGGTGGACCAC
>JAYRJH010000123.1:0-8166 GCA_041906415.1 Sphingomonas sp.
AGATCACGACGTCGTCCTCCACGACCGGGTGGCGTGCATGGCGGTCGCGCGCGCCCGGCGGCGCGTCGCCTGCCGGGGTGCGGGCGCCGAGCGTGACATGCTGGTAGAGCCGGACGCGATCGCCGACGATCGCGGTCTCGCCGACGACGACGCCGGTGCCGTGGTCGATGAAGAACGCCTGCCCGATGGTCGCGCCCGGATGGATGTCGATCCCGGTCCGCTCGTTGGCGAGTTCGGACACGATCCGCGCCACAATCGGCGCGCCGAGCAGGTACAGCTGGTGCGCGATGCGGTGGTGCAGGCTGGCGATCGCGCCGGGATAGCACAGCAGGATCTCGTCCACGCTGCGCGCCGCGGGATCGCCGATCCACGCCGCCTCCACGTCGCCGTCGACGAGGCGGCGTATCTCGCCCAGCGTCGCCAGGAACAGGCGCACGATTGCACCCGGCTGTTCCGGGTCGAAGCGCGCGCCGCGTGCCTCGCCTTCCCAATAGACGAGCTCGGCCGCGATCTCCCGTTCCAGCGCCGTCGCCGCGGCGAGCAGCCGTGCGGCGACGAAGCGGTCGGTCTCCGCCGGTCCGCCGCGGATGTTGCCGAGCCGGCGCGGGTAGAGCACCCCGGCGAGCTGCTCCACCACCTGTGCGATCGCATCGCGGGAGGGGAAGACGCCGTCGGCGAGGCTGGCGTGACGTTCGCGCCAGCCGTGCCGCACGTCGCGCAACGCATCGACCGCGGCGGCGATCGCCGACCCTTGTGGACCGGCGCTCATCCGTTCGTCACCGGATGGGCAACGTGCCGCTCACCATCCGCGACCGGCAGGGTAGTCCGCGCAGCGGGCGCGGTGTCGAACAGGGTCAGCGTCATGGGCACCTCCGGTCACGGATGATAACCCATCAAACAAGTAGGGATTGGAAGAAAGGCTTTGCCGCGTCTAAGATCGGCTTTGTCGGCGCAAGGGCGCCGGGGCGGGATCGCGCGGGACCGTCGCGGCCGATCCGGCGAGGCGCAAGGCCCCGCCGGATCGCCGATCACGCGGATCGTGAACGATCAGAAGCCGTAGGACAGCCGGGCGTAGCCGAAGCGGCCGGGGATGTCGTAGGTCGTCGGATCGTAATTGTTCAGGCTGCAGCTGAAACAGGCCGGCGGATCCTTGTCGAACACGTTGTTGATGCCGAGCGTCAGCGCGACGCTCGACTGCATCCATGCCGGGCGGAACTGCACCTGGAAGTCGGTGTAGAAGCGGCTCTTCAGCTCGTTCTCCGCCGCAATCTCGTCGACGTTGTCGATGTAGCGGCCGGTGACGCTGGCCGTCACCGGGCCGACCGACCAGTCGATCGTCGCCAACCCCTTGAAGTCGGGATAGGCCTGATCGGGCGAGCCGCGTTCGGTGCCGACGTAATCGGTGGAATCGAAGCCCGCGGTGGACGGCGTACGCTCCGCATATTTCAGCAGGTAGTTGCCCGAGACGTAGAGGCCGAAGCGACCGGCGCCCGTATTGCCGCTGCGCATCGTCAGCGTCGCGTCGATGCCCTTCGTGCGGATGCCGCCGGTGTTCAGCAGGAGGCCATCGATCGCGGTGATGATCCCGCTCGGGCTGCGGCGGACCGCGGCGCAGCTGAGCGCGTCGCCGGTCTGCGCGCAGCGGCTGAGCAGCACCTGCGCCGGGATCGAGGCGATCGCGTCGTTCACCTTGATGTCGTAATAATTCACCTCGAGGCTGAGCGCCGACAGCGTGCCGCCGCGTGCCCACGAAGGGCTGTACACCCCGCCGAACAGCAGCGTTCGCGCGGTTTCGGGTTGCAGGTCGGGGTTGCCGCCGGTGAGGACCGGAAGCTGCCCGCCCTGCGGCTCGGCATAGCTGCCGCTGGCGGGAACACCGTTGGCGATGCAATTGGCGCGTACCGTCGGATTGCCGGCGAACTGGCCGCCGGCGGCGCTGGTGCACGGATCGTCGATCGCGGCATCGAAGCGCGATTGCGCGCCGAACAGCTCGCCGATCGACGGCGCACGCAGCGATTCGGCGTACTGGCCGCGCAGCAGCAGGTCGCTGACCGGCTTCCACAGCGCCCCGCCGCTGAACGTCGTGTTGCCGCCGAAGGTGGAATAATCGGAATGGCGCACCGCCCCGTTCAGCTCCAGCGAGGAGAAGAACGGCACGTCGCGCAGCAGCGGCAGGCGGATCTCGCCATAGACCTCGTCGACGTTGAAGCGGCCGCTCGCCGCCTGCGCCGGGATGTCGGCGCCGAGCCCCGCCTGGATCACGGGATCGGGCGTGAAGCTGCCGAACTGGACGCGGTGTTCGTAACCGATGGCGACGCCGACCGGGCCGCCCGGCAGGTCGAACAGCTCGCCCGACAGGTTCGCGGTGTAATCGTTCAGCCGCTGGCGGCTGCGGTCGAACTCGTCGAAGCCGATGAAGCCCAGCATCTCGGGCGTGACCGAGCCCACGCCGCCGAAGAAGTTGAACGGCACGCACGCGCCCGTGCACTGGCTGATCGGCCCGATCGCCTGCGCCAGCCGCGCGGCGTTGATGTTGCCGGTGAACAGCTGCTTCGCGTCATTGTAGCCGAGGACGGCGTTGGCATCCCAATACCAGTTGCGGCCGAACATCTGGAATTTGCCGTCCAGCGTGCCGGTCAGCTGCATCGTGTCGACCGTCTGCGAATAGGTGCGCTGCCCCGCCTCCACCAGCCGGCGGAAGATCGCGGTATAATTCTGTCCCGGCACCAGTGTGACGCCGAAGGGATTGAACGGATTGGTCGCATCGACCGACAGCGTGTCGAGCAGATTGCCGTTGCCGACGTCCGGCCCGATGCCGAGCGGCAGGAACGCGGCCTGGTTCTGCGAATTGCGGCGGTTGTACACCGCCTTCACGCGCAGGTTGAGCGCATCCGAGAATTCGGCGCGCGCATTCACGAAGCCGCCGTAGCGCTCCACCGGGGTCAGGAAGTAGTTGAACGGCGCGAAGTTGAACCGGTCGGCCGCGGTGAACGCCTTGAAATCGCCCGTCGCGAGCGTCGGATCATAGACCGGGCGCCCCGCGACCGGCCCGCGCAGGGTGAGGTTCTGGCCGTTGACGAGGAAGCGGCCGAGCGGGGTGAAGCTGGAACAGCCGCCGATCGGATCGGCGCAGCTCGTCTGCCCCGGATTGGGAAAGAGCGAGATGTCGCGATCGGCGGCGCTGACCGATTTCTGCTTGGTGTAATAGCCGCCGGCGACGACGTGCACCCCCTGGCTGCCGACGCCGTAGCTGATCTGGTAATCCTGCGTCTCGCCGTCGTTGTCGCCGAGATACTGGCCGTATTGCGCGGAGAGCTTCAGCCCCTTCTGGTTCTGCTTGGTGATGATGTTGACGACGCCGGCGATCGCGTCCGAGCCGTATTGCGTCGAGGCGCCCGATTGCAGCACCTCGATCCGCTCGATCATCGAGGAGGGGATGGAATTGAGGTCGACGGTCGCCGGAATGCCGCTGGCCGAAGCGCCGTTCACGTAGCGGAGGCCATCGACCAGCACGAGCGTGCGCTTGGGGCCGAGATAGCGCAGGTCGAGCACCGCCGACCCGGCGCCGACCCCGCCGCCGTCGGGGGGGTTGCCGAAATTGCCCGAGCTGTTGAACTTGGAATTGAGCCCGCCCGACGATGCCGGCAACCGCTGGAGCACGTCGGCGACCGAGGAAAGCCCGGTGCGCCCGATCGCGCCTTCGTCAACGGTGACGACGGGCGAGGGCTGGTCCAGCGGGTCGCGGCGGATGCGCGATCCGGTGACGACGATGTCGCCGGTCGGCGCTTCCGTCGCGGCGGGGGCAGTGGGCGTCTCGGGATCGGTCGCGATCTGCGCCGTGGCCGATGTCGCCAGTGCGAGACTCGCCACCATCGCAAGGCCCGAGGTTCGCACCATCCACCCGTTCAGCCGCATCGTTGCCCCCTTGTCACGGCATCGCGCCGTTGTTTCTTTCGTGCGCCGGAGCCTATCGGCGATGACACGATGCTGCAATGCGGATCGCCGGGGTGACCGACTATTCCACGGGAGTTGTTGCAGGAATGTAACAAGCGGCGGGGGCGTTACGCCACGAAGCGTTCCGTCCCGTTCACCACCTTGCGGCGAACCGCGATGTCGCGCAGCTGGTCCGGAGCGACGGCGAGCGGGTCGGCGTCCAGCACGCTGAGGTCGGCGAGGCGGCCCGGGGCGATCGTGCCGAACCGGTCCTCGCCGAACCCCGCGTAGGCGTCGCGCGCGGTATAGGTGGTCAGCGCTTTCGGGGGGTGATCGCGGCCGACCGGTTCGACGACACCGCGTATGCCAGAACGTTCCAAATCGCCTGATAATATATCTTATGTTAAATCAATGGCTTAGCAGATTTCCGGCATCGTTCTTGCAGAGACTGACGTGGCTTTTTCGCAGCTAAGGCTTGCCAGTCAGTCGCGAGTTAGCCGCGCCGTCGTTCTCGCGCGCGAGCGTGTCGCGGATCTTCGTAAAGATCCTGCAGCGCGCGCAGCCGAAACGCATTCCACCAGCGTTGCCAGCGATGCTCCTCGGCATCGTGGAGCATGTGACATCGCTGGCATAGCGCGGCGAGATTGCGCGGCGCGCTATTGCCAGGATCATGATCCAGATGCGCGCAGGCCAGCACGACATAGGTGATCCGCACGACGTCGAGCGCGAAGAGGTCGTCGACCTTCACCCGTCGCCCCTCTCCCGATCGCCAGCATCGCGCTTCGCTATCCCACCAGCGCCCATCGCCCAGATGCGCGACGTGCCGAAGAT
Organism: Sphingomonas sp.; assembly: GCA_041906415.1. Lineage (GTDB taxonomy): Bacteria > Pseudomonadota > Alphaproteobacteria > Sphingomonadales > Sphingomonadaceae > Sphingomonas. Next base: position 4,765 of record JAYRJH010000123.1, read on the forward strand.
GCGGTCGCCGGCAGCGTTCGCAGCGCCCTCCTGCCCGCACGAACCGGATCTGGTCCGACAGCAGCGGCCAGTCGATCGGGTACAGCCAGCGGTTTTCGGGGCGGATCGGCATCCATGACTCTATGAGTCATGCGAAATGAGAACAAAAGGAAAATCTCGTTCCCTTCATGTTCTTATCCAGCATATCATGCGCGCATGTCCGCGTGTGTGATTCCCCTGTCCCAACCGATGCCGATCGCCGATCTGCCGCCAGCGTTTCGCCTGAGGGTGGTGAGCGCGGCCGGCGCTGGCTTCCCCTCGCCTGCCCAGGACTGGGAGGAAACCGCGATCGATCTCGTGGCGCTGCTGCGCCTCGACCGCGCCGCCAGCTTCGTGTTCCGGGTCAGCGGACAGTCCATGATCGACGCTGGAATCTATGATGACGACGTGGTGGTGGTCGATCGCGACGCCACGCCGGTTAGCGGCCGCATCGTCATCGCCGTGGTCGACGGGGGCTTCGTGATCCGCCAGTTGGTCTGGCGCGACGGCAAGCCGGTCCTCGAGGCCCGCAACGCGCGGATGCGCTACGACGCGGTGATCGCGGATGAGAGTGTCGAAGTGTGGGGCGTCGTCCGCGCCTCCGTGCGCAACCTGCAGGGCTGACCGCCATGTGGGCGATCGCTGACGTCTCCAACTTCTATTGCTCGTCGGAGAGGGTATTCGACCCGTCGCTGCGCGATAAACCGCTCATCGTGCTGAGTAACGGGGACGGCTGCGCCATCGCGCGCTCCGAGGAGGCCAAGGCGCTGCACATCAAGATGGGTGCGCCGATGTTCAAGATTCGTGATATCGTCCGCGAGCATGGCATCCAATACCGCAGCAGTTCCTACGAATTGTATGCCGACATGAATCGTCGCTTCAATCAGGTCCTCGCCGAGCACAGTTGCACGGTCGAGGTGTACTCGATCGACGAATCGTTCTTTCGCCTGCCGGTGCTCCCGAACGGCCTGGGCGACGTGGCGGCCGCGCACCGCGTGATCGCGGCCGTCAAGCGTGCGACGGGCCTGCCGATCCGCATCGGGCTTGGCCCGACCCGGACGCTGAGCAAGGTTGCCAACGCCCTCGCCAAGGCGTCGGAGAAGGTCTGGAAGGGCGTGGTCGACCTGCACGACATCGAGCTGCGGCGGCGCCTGTTCGCGCAATGGCCGGTCGAGGAGGTCTGGGGCATCGCGCGAGCGATGACCGAGCGGCTGCGACCGCTCGGCGTCAGGACGACGGCCGATCTTGCCGCCCTCCCCCCGGAGGTCGCGCGCGACGTGGGGACGGTGGTGCTGGAGCGGCTCGTGCGCGAGCTGAACGGCGTCGAATGCACCGATTTCGAGCCGGAGCCGCCCCCGTCCAAGGCGACCGCGGTGACCCGCTGCTTCGGTGAGCCGGTGCGCGAGGTCGCGGCGCTGCGCGAGGCGATGGTGCGCCGCGCGGTCCGCGCGGCCGAGAAGATCCGCGCGCAGGATCTCGCTGCCACCCGCCTGATCGCCTTTGCCCACGGAAGCCGGTTCAAGCCCAACGCGCCGTCCGCCTCGCGCATAGCGCGGCTGTCGCCGGCGACCAATGATCCGCGCGTGATCGGCGGTATGGCGGGCCGCATGGCGGATGTCATGTACGAAACTGGCGGCGTCTACACCAAGTGCGGCGTCATGCTCGAGGGGCTGGAGCCGATGACCGCGCACCAGGCCGACCTGTTCGCGGTGCCCGATCCGCGATCCCCTGCCCTGCTCGCCGCGATCGACGGGCTCAACGGGCGGTTCGGCCGCAACACGATGCGGCTTGCCTCCGAGGGCTTTGGCCAGAAGAGCTACGACACCAAGCGTGCTTTCAAGAGCCCGTCCTGGACCACGCGGATCGATCAGGTGCCGATCGCGCGTTGAGATCAATAGCGATAGCCTGCCTGCCGGCAGGCCGCTGCCAGCTTCATCACTCGCCCATCCTTCGCGCCGTACTGGCGCAACCGTGCGGAATAGCTGTCGCAATAGCTTTTCGCGCGAGCGGACAGTGGCACCCCGTTCGGACCTCGCGCGGTCGCCGCCCCGCCCCGTTCGGCATAGCCACGAGCAGTCGCTGACTGAATCTGGGTGCGCGCTTGCGCGCCCAGATCGACTGCGCCGGGCATGTCCTGCGCGCCGGCAGGGGTCGCGATCGCGAATATCCCGACCGTGAACACAGCAACCAGGCTACGCATTCGAAGTTCTCCCTCGAATTTCCGTCAGGCCATCAACGATTTGGCGGCAGCATCGTGCCGGTCGCGGGAGCGATTATGGATACAGGCGGTTGTAGAGGTGATGAACACGTCGACCGTACCTGTAGGCGCTTGCAATCATAGCCGCGCTTGCTCGCAAACAGCCTGATTTCCTGCTCACGCTTTCTGCCACTGTCGGGGAGCGTCCTGCTAGAATTATTTGCCAGTGTGCTCGCCATCATCCGGCGCTGCTTGCAAACGGGGCGTTGTGCTCACGCCCTCTGTCAATGGGTTCTCCAAACCCGTCGCCGGCAGACGGTTTTGCGAAGCGGGTTTCCAGAACAGTTCTGACAAGCGGCGGGCCGCAGAAATGCGTTGCGGTCATGGCCCGCCGCAAGGTCGTCAGAAAGGAAGGCTTTTGCGAACAGTGAGCGGCGCATAGAACGGGCACAGATATACGTTTACGACCGAACCCGTCGAACCGCGCTGGCTGCGATCGTCCCGTTTGGGATCGAATAGCGGGACGCTCTCAGCCGTCCCAAATGGCGTGATGTGGGACATTTCTGCCGCTCCTAGATGATGTGTCGAATGGCAAGTCTTGCCAGGAGCCGACTTCCAGCGCTGCGCCAACCGGCTGCCAGATGTCGACCGAGGCTGGCCGATAGGCGAATGTCCGGTTCCGGACCGGCATATGGCGATAGCTGCCGTTTGCGCGCGTTGACTACCGGCCAAACTCGGCCGTTCAAAGCTATCTCAAAGAATGGCTGATCCGCTGTAACCCGCCGTTCGTTCACCGACGCCGTATCGGACGGACGACAGTCCGGCTCTAGGCTAGCAGTCTGGTGAGACTGTAGGAGACGGTTCCGTCCTGTGGGACGCGGCCGCCCGTATTATCCGTTGCATCATCCTAGCCGCCCTAAGTGGCGGTTAGGCCCAGTTCTCTCATCTGTCGAACGGATTGCTGTTCGTGTAGCGCTGGCTGATGAACTTCGTGTTGTTGGTGAAGGCGTCGATGTCGTGTTGGGCGAGGTTGCGCAGGATCTCGTCGATCTTGCCTTGCATCTGGTCTAGGCTCTCATTCAGGATGAAGCTGGCAGATTTTCCGGTTTTTCGGAAGATCTCGGATCTATGCTCGGATGGGATGTCGATGTAGCTCTTGATGAGCTTTGGCAGGTGCTGCTCGCGCA
>JAYRJH010000124.1:0-8054 GCA_041906415.1 Sphingomonas sp.
CGCCTACGAAGCCTTCGTCGCCAAGCTCTGACCCTCTTAATGCCCCTCCTCTTTGGAGGAGGGGCATATATGCGAGAGATTCCGCCTGATGCGTTACCTGCCCCTCACCCAGCCCGATCGGGAGGCGATGCTCGCCGCGATCGGCGCGTCCGGAATCGACGATCTGTTCGTCGACGTGCCCGAAAGCGTCCGGCTTCCCGGTCCGATCGCGGACCTGCCCGGCCATGCCAGCGAGCTTGCGGTCGAGCGCCACATGACGGCGCTGGCGCGCAGGAACATGGCGGCCGGCGACGGGCCGTTCTTTCTCGGCTGCGGCGCGTATCGCCATCATGTGCCGGCGAGCGTGGACCATATCATCCAGCGCGGCGAGTTCCTGACGGCCTATACGCCCTATCAGCCGGAGATCGCGCAGGGCACGCTCCAGATGCTGTTCGAGTTCCAGACGCAGGTCGCGCGCCTGCTGGGCACGGACGTGGCCAACGCCAGCATGTATGACGGCTCGACCGCCTGCTGGGAGGCGATCGGCATGGCGCGGCGCATCACGAAGCGCGGCAAGGCGATCCTGTCGGGCGGGCTGCACCCGCATTACGTGTCGGTCGCGAAGACGATGGCGAAATATACCGGCGACGCGCTGGACGTGTCGCTGCCGGTGCTGACCGCCGAGAGCGATATCGACGCGCTGATCGCGAAGATCGACGGCGATACGTCGTGCGTCGTGGTGCAATATCCCGACATCCTCGGCCGTATCGCGGACCTGCGCCCGCTCGCCGATGCCTGCCATGCGCAGAAGGCGCTGCTGGTCGCGGTGGTGACGGAGCCGGTGGCCTTGGGCGCGATCCGCTCGCCGGGCGAGATGGACGCCGATATCGTGGTGGGCGAGGGGCAATCGCTCGGCGTCGGCCTCCAGTTCGGCGGGCCTTACGTGGGCCTGTTCGGCTGCAAGGACAAATATGTCCGCCAGATGCCGGGGCGGCTGTGCGGCGAGACGGTGGATGCAGAGGGCCGGCGCGGCTTCGTGCTGACGCTCTCCACGCGCGAGCAGCATATCCGGCGCGAGAAGGCGACCTCGAACATCTGCACCAATTCCGGGCTGTGCGCGCTCGCCTTCTCGATCCACATGACCTTGCTCGGCGAGGCGGGGCTGCGCGCGCTGGCGGCGACCAACCACGCCGGCGCGGTGGCCGCGGCGGAGCGGCTGGCGAAGGTGCCGGGCGTGCGGCTGGTCAACGACACCTTCTTCAACGAATTCACGCTCGATCTGGGCAGGGAGGCGCGCCCGATCGTCCGCGCGCTGGCGGAGAAGGGCGTGCTGGCGGGCGTGTCGCTCGGCCGGCTCTATCCGGGCGTGGAGAGCCTCGCCAACGGCCTGGTCGTCGCGGTGACGGAGACGACCACGCCGGAGGATGTCGAGACACTCGCCACGGCGCTTGAGGAGGTGCTGGCATGAGCGCGATCAACCAGAGCGGCTGGCGCCCCACGACGCCCGCGCAGGGCGGCAATGCCGCGCCGACCTTCACCGGCAACAAGGCCTTGATGCTGGAGGAGCCGCTGATCTTCGAGATCGGCGGCAACGAGACGACCGGCGTCGAGATCGCCCCGCCCGCCACCGCCGCGAGCCGCCTCGGCGGCCTCGCGCGCTCCGCGCCGATCGGCCTGCCCGGACTCAGCGAGCCGGAGACGGTGCGGCATTACACCCGCCTCAGCCGGCAGAATTACGCGATCGACCTCGGGCTGTTCCCGCTCGGCTCGTGCACGATGAAGCACAATCCGCGCCTCAACGAGAAGATGGCGCGGCTGCCGGGCTTCGCGGATGTCCACCCGCTCCAGCCGATCGACACGGTGCAGGGCGCGCTGGAGGTGATCCAGCAGCTCGCGCACTGGCTGGTGACGCTGACGGGGATGCACTCGGTCGCGATGAGCCCCAAGGCGGGCGCGCATGGCGAGCTGTGCGGCATCCTCGCGATCAGGGCGGCGCTGGAGAAGCGTGGGCAAGGGCATCGCAAGGTGATCCTCGTCCCCGAAAGCGCGCACGGCACCAACCCAGCCACCGCCGCCTTCGCCGGCTTCTCGGTGGAGGACATCCCCGCCGACGCCGACGGCCGCGTCGATACGGCGGCGCTGAAGGCGCGGCTCGGGCCGGATGTGGCGGGCGTGATGATAACCAACCCCAACACCTGCGGCCTGTTCGAGCGCGACCTGAAGGCGATCTCGGAAGCGGTTCACGCGGCCGGCGGCTACGTCTATTGCGACGGCGCGAACTTCAACGCGATCGTCGGCCGGGTGCGGCCGGGCGACCTCGGCGTCGATGCGATGCACATCAATTTGCACAAGACCTTCTCCACCCCGCACGGCGGCGGCGGGCCGGGCTCCGGCCCGGTGGTGTTCTCGGAGCGGCTCACCCCCTTCGCGCCGCTGCCGTTCGTCGAGAAGCAGGGCGATCACTTCGTCCTCGTCGAGGAGGAGACGGCGCAGGATCACCACGCCGACAGCTTCGGCCGGATGACCGCCTTCCACGGGCAGATGGGGATGTTCACCCGCGCGCTCACCTATATCCTCAGCCACGGCGCGGATGGGCTGCGGCAGGTGGCGGAGGACGCGGTGCTCAACGCCAATTACGTGCTGCGCTCGCTGGACGATGTGCTCGACGCGCCGTTCGCGGCGTCCGGGCCGTGCATGCATGAGGCGATCTTCTCCGACAAGGGCTTCGCGGAGGGCTTCTCCACGATCGACGTCGCCAAGGCGCTGATCGACGAGGGCTTCCACCCGATGACGATGTATTTCCCGCTCGTCGTCCACGGCGCGATGCTGGTCGAGCCGACCGAGACCGAGAGCAAGGCGACGCTCGACCAGTTCATCGGCGCGCTGCGCTCGGTGGCGGAACGGGCGCGGGCGGGCGACGAGACGTTGCGCACCGCGCCGCATTTCGCGCCGCGCAGCCGGCTCGACGAGACGCTGGCGGCGCGCAAGCCGAAGCTCGTCTGGCAGGAGCCGGAAACGGCGGCGGTTGCCGCCGAATAGCATACCCGCAATTCGGCGCCGGCCCGTTTCTGGCTGGCGCCGTAGCGCGCTTCGTGCCAACCCGTTCTTCTAAAAAGGAGGAGAGGGCAATGGCGTTGAGCACGCGCATCACGGAAATGCTGGGGATCGAGAAGCCGATCATCCAGGCGGCGATGGGCTGGATCGCGCGCGCGCAGCTTTCCTCCGCCGTGTCGAACGCCGGCGGCATGGGGATCATCGAAACATCGTCCGGCGAGCTGGATGCGGTGCGCGCCGAAATCCTCAGGATGCGTGACCTGACCGACAAGCCGTTCGGCGTGAACGTCGCGCAGGCCTTCGTCCGCGATCCGGACATCATCCGCTTCGTGATCGATCAGGGGGTGAAGTTCGTCACCACCTCCGCCGGCGATCCGATGAAATATACCGCGATGCTGAAGGACGCGGGGCTGACCGTGTTCCACGTCGTCCCCAATCTCGCGGGCGCGTTGCGCGCGGTGGAGGCCGGGGTGGACGGCCTGATCGTCGAGGGCGGCGAGGGCGGCGGGTTCAAGAATCCGAAGGACGTCTCCACGATGGTATTGGTGCCGCAGGTGGTGGAGGCGGTCGACGTGCCCGTCGTCGCGGCCGGCGGGATCATGGACGGCAGGACGATGGCGGCCGCCTTCGCGCTCGGCGCGGAGGGCGTGCTGATGGGCACGCGCATCCTCTCATCGGCCGAAAGCCCGGTGCACGAGAACTGGAAGCGGGCGATCCTCGACGCCGACGCGACCGACACCGTGTTCCTCAACCGCAAGGGGCCGGGGCCGGCGCTCCGCGCGCTGCGCACCGGGCGGTCGGCGCGGATCGCGGCGGAAGGCTCGCGCAATATCTTCGGCGAGTTCGCCGACACGCGGAAAGTCTATTTCGAGGGCGATCTGGAGGCGGGCATCGCGCTCACCGGGCAGGTCGCCGGACGCATCCATGAGGTGAAGCCGGTCGCCCAGATACTCGAGGAGACGATGCGCGATTATGCCGCGGTGGTCGCGGGGATGCCGCGCGGCTGATGCGCGCGCGGCCGATCCCCCGCGCCATCGGGTTGCTCTTCGGCGCCCTATGGGGCCTGATCGGCGCGCTCGCGTTGCCGCGTCCGGCGCAGGCGCTGGCGGTAGCCTGCGTGGCGCTGATCGCGATCGGGTTGCTCGGCCGCCTGTGGTTCCGTGCGTCGATGGGTGGGGAGGGAAACAGCCTGTTCCGCCGCCGCGCCTATCTGCTGGCGGTGATATTCGAGGTCGGGGCGATCATGCTCGCGTCGTCACTGATGCCGCGCCTGGGGCTGGGCGATTATTTCCTTTGCGCGGTCGGCGTAGTCGTCGGGCTGCACTTTATCGGCCTGTGGCGGGCAAACGGGGAGGTGCGCTTCGTTCATATCGCGCTGGCGATGTGCATGGTCTCGATCGTCGCGACGCTGTTGCCGCTTGCCGGGCGCGATGCCTTGCTAGGTTTCGGCAATGCGCTGGTGTTGTGGATCGGCGCTGGCCTGCCCTGATCAATCCCAGCGCGCCAGCTCCGCCAGCCATGCCGCCGCCGTGCCGTCGCTGGGCGCGCGCCAGTCGCCGCGCGGGCTGAGCGCGCCGCCGGCCGACACCTTCGGCCCGTTGGGCAGCGCCGAACGCTTGAACTGGCTGATGCGGAAGAAGCGATGGAGGAATTTCTCCAGCCATCCCCGGATCGTCGCGAGGTCATAGGCGACGCGCGCCGCCGCCGGCACGCCTTCCGGCCACCGCCCCGCGGAGGCGTCGCGCCACGCATGCCATGCGAGGAACAGGATTTTCGACGGCGCGAGGCCGTAGCGGATCACATGATGCGCGAAGAAATCGTTGAGCGCATAGGGGCCGATCCGCGCCTCCGTGCTCTGGATCGCGCCGCCCGCGTCGGCGGGGACCAGTTCCGGGCTGATTTCGGTGGAAAGGATCGCTTCCAGCACCGCGTCGGTCTCGCGGTCATATTGGTCGGTCGCGATGCACCAGCGGATCAGGAACTGGATCAGCGTCTTGGGCACGCCGGCGTTGACGCCGTAATGGCTCATCTGGTCGCCCACGCCATAGGTGCACCAGCCGAGCGCCAGCTCCGAGAGGTCGCCGGTGCCGACCACCATTCCGTCGCGCTGGTTGGCGAGGCGGAACAGGTAATCGGTGCGCAGCCCCGCCTGCACATTCTCGAACGTCACGTCATAGGCGGGTTCGCCGTTCGCGAAGGGGTGGCCGATATCCTCCAGCATCCGGCGTGCGGCGGGGCGGATGTCGATCTCCTCCGCGGTGATGCCGAGCGCGCGCATCAGCTTCCACGCGTTGCTCCTGGTGCCCTCGCTGGTGGCGAAGCCGGGCATGGTGACGCCAAGGATATCCGCGCGCGGCCGCCCGAGCCGGTCCAGCGCCTTGGCCGCGACGATCAGGGCATGGGTGGAATCCAGCCCGCCGGACACGCCGATCACCAGCCGCTTCGCGCCGGTCGCCTCCAGCCGTTTCGTCAATCCCTCGACCTGGATGTTGAAGGCTTCGTAGCAATCCGCGTCACGCTTTTCCGGCGTGTTCGGCACGAAGGGGAAACGGCGCAGCGCGCGGCGCAGGCCGACGTCCGCGAAATCGGGTTCGTGCGCGAAACGCACCCGGCGGAAGCGCGTCTCGGGATGGCCGGCGAAGGCGGCGGCGTCGTTGAACGTGCCGACGCGAGAACGTTCCTGCGCCAGACGCTCGCAATCCACATCTGCGATGCACAGGGCAGGCTCCCGCGCGAACCGCGCGGATTCGGCGAGCAGCTCGCCAAGCTCGTGGATCGTGGCCTGCCCGTCCCATGCAAGATCGGTGGTGCTTTCGCCCGGCCCGGCGGCTGCATAGACATAGGCGCAGATCGCGCGCGCCGATTGCGCGGCGGAGAGCATCGCGCGCTCCCGCGCCTTGCCGATCGTGACGTTCGAGGCCGAGAGGTTGCAGCACACCAGCGCGCCCGCCAGCGCGCCATGCGTCGAGGGCGGGGTGGGGGACCAGTAATCCTCGCAGATTTCGGCGTGGAAGACGAAATGCGGCAGATCGTCCGCCACGAAGACCAGATCCGTGCCGAACGGCGCTTCCAAGTCGCCCAGCGTGATCGTCAGACCGGAAAGCCCGGCGCCGCTGGCGAACCAGCGCTTCTCATAATATTCGCGGTAATTGGGCAGGAAGCTCTTGGGCACCACGCCCAGCACACGCCCGCGCGCGATCGCCACCGCGCAATTGTAGAGCCGCCCGTTGCGCGCCAGCGCCGCGCCGATCAGCAATACCGGGCGAAGATCGCGCGACGCCTCCGTCACCGCCTCCAGCGCCTCCAGCGTCGCGGCCTGCTGCGCCGTTTGCAGGTGGAGGTCGTCGATCGCGTAGGAGCTTAGGTTCAGCTCCGGAAACACCACGAGATCCACCGCCTCCTCATGCGCGCGCCGGGCGAGCGCGATCGTGGCGGCCGCGTTGGCGGCGGGATCGCCCACGCTGGCGCGCGGCGTGGCGGCGGCGACGCGCAGCATCCGGTGCGCGTGGATCGAATGGAAGGACGGCTTCATCGCCGACGTGTCTAATGCGCTTTCGATGCGCGCGCCATGCCGTCCCTTTTCGAGTGCGGGGTAAGAGGTTAAGTCCGTTGTCATGAGTAGCCGGGTGACGGATCGGCACGATATCTCCCGCCAGTTCGCCGGAGGCGGCGCGCTGGCGGAGCGGATATTGGCAATGGACTGGGCGGCGTCGCCGCTCGGCCCGATCGAGCAATGGCCGCGCCCGCTGATCGATGCCGTCGCCATGCTGCTGCCCGCGGGCGTGGAGATCGTGCTGTTCTGGGGGCCGGACTATATCGCCCTCTACAACGATGCCTATGCCGCGCTGGCGGCGGACCGGCATCCGCGCGCGCTCGGCCGGCCCGCGCGCGAGAGCTGGGGGCCGCTGTGGGAGGAGGTCGGCCCGCTGCTCGCCCGCGTGCGCGCCACCGGCGAAACCTTCCGCGCGCGGGATCGGCCCTTCCACCTCCCGCGCGACGGAGGCCGCGAGGAGGCGTATTTCGACATTTCCTATTCCCCCGTCCGCCTGGAGGACGGCTCGGTCGGCGGCGTCCTGTGCATCGTCTCCGAAACCACGGAGCGGGTGCGCGCCGCGCATGTCGTGGCGGAGGACAAGGTGCGGCTGGCGCAGATGTTCGAGGAAGCGCCGGGCTTCGTCGTCGTGCTGCGCGGCCCGGATCATCGTTTCGAGCTGGTCAACCGCGCCTTCCGCGAGCTGGTCGGCGAGCGCGAAGGCGGGATCATCGGCCGCAATGCGCGCGACGTGCTGCCGGAAATCGAGACGCAAGGCTATCTGGAGCAGCTGGACGGCGTGTGGGCCAGCGGGGAGCCGTTCCGCCAGAATGGCGGCACGGCATGGCTGAGGCGGCATCCGGAGGCGCGGCCGGAAATGCGCTATGTCGATTATGTCTTCCAGCCGCTGATCGACGCGACGGGGGCGGTCACGGGCGTGTTCGTGCAGGGCACCGACGTCACCGATCGCCACAATGCGGAGCGCGCGCTGGCGTTGAGCCGGGAATCGCTGGAACTGGCCACCGGCGCGGGGGAGATCGGCACATGGGACGTGCAGCTTCCATCGCGGGAGAGCTTCTGGTCCGATCGCGCCAAGGCCATGTACGGCTTCCCGCCCGGTCATGCGATGACGGTCAGGGACTATTACGCGCGGCTGCATCCTGCGGACCGCCGGATGGTGCGGCGCGCGTTGCGGGCGGCGACCGATCCCGCGCGGCGCGCGCTGGTGGACGTGGAGTTCCGCGTGATCCGCGCCGACGACGGCACGGTGCGATGGCTCGCCGCCACCGGGCGCGGCTTTTTCGAGAACGACACCAGCGTGCGCGTGGCCGGCACGGTGATGGACATCACCCGGCGAAGGCAGGAGCGCGAGGCGCTGCGCGAGAGCGAGGCGCGTTTCCGCAACCTCGCGGATTCGCTGCCCGCCCTGGTGTGGCAGACGGACGAGCGAGGCGAGATCGTCTTCGCCAACCAGTTCTTCGAAACCCTT
>JAYRJH010000125.1:0-7968 GCA_041906415.1 Sphingomonas sp.
CGCAACGGCGTCCTGATCGGCATCTCGACCGTTTCCACCGGCGCAGCCGGCCACGAAACGCCCACCGGGGTTTTCACCATCCTCCAAAAGAAAGTCGCGCACAGATCGAACCTCTACAATGACGCGCCGATGCCCTACATGCAGCGCCTCACCTGGGACGGGATTGCCATGCACGCCGGCAATCTTCCGGGCTATCCCGCCTCGCACGGATGCATCCGGTTTCCCCTGACGTTCGCCGAGCACCTCTATGATGTCACGCAGCTTGGCCTGACGGTCATCATCACGCAGGCAAGCGAGATTCCGCGCTTTGCCCCAGCTCCCCGTATCCTGCAGGATACGGCCCGGCGCTCGTCGTTCGGGAATGCCTTTTTGACGGTCTGGCAGCCAGAGAAAGCACTCACAGGGCCGATCTCCATAATCGTCAGCGCGGCGGACCAGCGCGCCGTGGTGTTGCGAAACGGCATCGAAATCGGTTCGGCGCCTGTCGCCATCCGCGGCAAGATCTCCGGCCTTCAGGCCTTCAACCTCGCCTCCATCGACGAACACGGGACGCATTGGATGTTCCTCCCTGTATTTGGCGGTGCACAGACGGGGGAAGTCTCGCGGCAGGACCGGGAGCGGCTAATCCTTCCCGAGGACTTCAGACGGGGCCTGCTGTCGGTGCTCAAACCGGGAAGCACGCTGATCGTCACGGCCGATACCCTCGAAAGCGGGAGTACAGGCACATCCCTGACCGTGCTCACGGGCGAGGATGCCCAAGCGGATACAAACGAACGATGACGTTGTGCAATCCCGACTTCGCGTCCATCGCAGCGTCTTACCGCCTGATTCCAAACAATCCCCTGCCGTAATTGCGAAGACCGGCCTAATTACGACATACTCACCAGAGGATTTGACTTCGATGTCCCGATCATTGCGCGTTCCAGTTTCCCTTGCCGCCGCCATCCTGCTGGGGCTGTCCTCGGCGGCTCCGTCACTGGCTGAAACCGCGCCCGCTGCGCCACCTTCGGCCGACGCCACGGCAATCGCGGTACCCGACGGATTTGAGTTGGCGCCGGACGGCACAACTCTTGTCCACGTGGCCAGCGGCCTGCGCTTCCCGGAGGAATTCGAGGGCTTTACCCGCCTCAGGGAACGGGCATTCGATCCGGGCGGCGAGTATATCGCCATCGGCTACGACCGGCCACTCGGCACCGGCGACGATCGCATCGTGGTGCGGATGGCGGTGGTCCATATCGACCAGATGCCGCCACGCGACCACTATATGATCATGCGTCAGGCTACGATGTCCCATTTTGCCGCGCCGACCATCGTGTCGGAAGGACCGGCGACGATCCCAACCAATCGCCGCCTCAAGGCCTATCGCGGAACTTTCACCGGCTATCGCGACGGCAAACCATGGCGTTCCAGCCTGACGACAGTCGACTATGGCTATTGGAGCGGACGCATGACGGCCGCCTATCCCGAAAGCGAAGCTGCCGAAGCTGAGAAATATCTTGGCGTGCTGCTGGCGGAAATCCGCGCGCAGCGCCCAAAGGCGCCGAAACGGTAGACTGGGGACGATGCCCGCGCGAAACCGCTCACTTTGACGGAGCAAGCAGCGAGAGGAGGCGCCGCCAATCTTGTTCGATCATCCGCCAGCGAAAAACGGCAAGCATGTGGGTCAGCAATCGGGAAAGATAATTCCTTTCCCGTGATCGGGCTACGATTTCGTGGACCTCCCTTTCGGTCCACGGCTTCCATTGTCCAGCGACGGCGATCATGTTCGAGCGGAAGGCCGTATCGCTTCATCTCGCAATATACGCTCGGTTTCCGTTATCCGAATGGGGATTGCCGCAGTTATTGAGCGACGTAGTGCAAGTTATCCTTGCCCAGTTCGGCTCCCGTTCCGCTATTTCCTGGGCTGGAAGCTGATGCGGCTTGTAAGCCCCTCTAACGCGCCTCTCACTCATACGCGACGTTCCGCAGCGATCAAAGCGGCCTGATAGGCCGCATCCTCACCCATAATCGCACGCGCTGTCGCGATTAGTTCAGGACTCGCATTACGTGGACGACCCGTATCGAACGGGGGGCTGGATCATATTCGATCGCGAGTTACGTAATTTTTGCAGTCTCTTCACCCCGAAGTTTCGCAAGAAGACGGATTCCGAAATCGATCCCCGCGGTCATGCGAAGGCCAAAGCTGTGAACATAGCCGTCATGCACGTCGAAACCATATTGGAGGCAGCCGTCGAACCGGATGATCTGGAATTGGCGCTGCCTCTCATGAGCCGCCTGCAGGAGGCCATGATCACATGAACTAGGCCGGGTCTCTCCAATTTCTATGGATTCAAGCGTGACGGCCCCTTCACCGAGTGCCGATTTCAGCGTGGTGCGACAAATGTAGACCGATTCAAGTAGGGATTGCTGAGCTATGCCGGCTACCAATCATCGTCAGGGTTTCGTCAGGAAAGACTGTTGAACTTTTTCACGGCATTTTACGAAGGACACCATGAGCCGACTAAGATCCCATCCCGAACGCCATGCGGTGTCACGCATCGGCTGGCTACGCGCGGCAGTGCTGGGAGCCAATGATGGGATCGTTTCGACCGCGAGCCTCATCGTCGGCGTCGCAGCCTCCGGCGCGGGCAAGGCCAATATCCTGGTCGCAGGGATGGCGGCGCTGGTGGCAGGCGCCATGTCGATGGCCGCCGGCGAATATGTCTCGGTCAGCTCTCAGGCGGACACGGAGAATGCCGACCTCGCCCGGGAAAGAGGTGAACTCGCCGTTCAACCGGTGCTCGAGCATCAGGAACTGGCGGACATCTATGTCAAACGCGGTCTGAATGAGGAACTGGCCCGGCAGGTAGCCGACGAACTAATGGCAAAGGATGCGCTGGCCGCGCATGCCCGCGACGAACTCGGCATTTCCGAAGTCGTGACCGCCCGCCCTATCCAGGCCGCGCTCACATCCGCCGCAACTTTCAGCACAGGCGCCCTCATGCCCCTGATGTTGGTCGCCGTCGTTCCGCATGATAGCCTCGTCGCAATCGAGGTCGCGGCAACCCTGTTGTTTCTCGCACTGCTGGGCGCGCTTGGCGCCTGGGCCGGGGGCGCCCGCCCCATGAAATCAATCCTACGGGTCACATTCTGGGGCGCGCTGGCCCTGGCTGCGACCGCGGGCATCGGGAGGCTGTTCGGAACAGTGGTTTGAACCACGCTGCTCACATCGTCAGGATTCGGTCAGTGAACACCCGTAGCCCTTCCAGCTGGAAAGGCGAACGTGATGACAAATTCTGAATATACAAGGACATTCAAGGTTTGGGACACGCCGCTACGGCTATTCCATTGGCTGCTGGTCCTAGCGATCTCGATCGCGTTTCTCTCTTCCGACGACGATAGTCCGATCGCATCGTGGCATATGGTCGCAGGATGGTCTGCTGCTGCCTTGCTTGCGTTCCGTCTGATCTGGGGCTTCGTCGGAGGCGAGCATGCCCGGTTCGTGAATTTCATTCGGCCAACAGCAATCGCCACCCATGCACGCGACCTTCTAGCTGGCCATCCTCGACGTTCCGTGGGTCATAATCCACTGGGCGCGATCGCAGTCGTGGCGCTGATCGGATTGACCGGAATCGTCATCTGGAGCGGCAGCAGCGTTGCGGCAGGCGGCATGGACAAAGACCTTCATGAAGCCCTCGCCTACAGCCTGCTTGCTTTGATCGGGCTTCATGTCGGCGCCGTGCTGTTGATGTCGCTGCTCACCGGCGAAAACCTTGTTCGCGCGATGATCAGCGGCCGCAAGAAGAACAGCCTCTATCCGAATGTGCGTGAGGCTCGGGGACCAGGCTTGTTTGCGGCTCTACTTGGTGCCGCAGCGATCGTTCTGGCAATCATCGCCATTGTCATGGTGGATCCGACCGCCTTCGCGCCGCAGCAACGCCATTCCCATCACGGTTCGCACGAGGAAAGGGATTGAAAACATCGGTTGATGGTCTGGTAGAAAGCTTCAATCCTTCTTGCCTTTCGTTCCTGGTGGAAAGTCTACATTAAACCCATGCGCCTTCTCATCGTCGAAGATAATGAGCGAATGGCGGCACTGATCGCCGACGGTCTTCAGCGCCGGGGCTTCGTGTGCGATGTTGCCCATGATCTCGCACAAGCCGACGCTGCGATGGGCAGCGCGAGCTATGATGCCATCATACTCGACCTCGGCCTGCCCGACGGCGACGGGATCGACTGGCTCGCGAGCCGCCGAAAATATCAGCAGATGCCGCCTGCCATCATCCAGACCGCGCGTGGGGCGCTGGAGGATCGCGTCACCGGTCTCGATTCCGGCGCAGACGATTATATCGTCAAACCCTTCGAGATCGACGAGCTCGCCGCGCGCATCCGCGCCCTGCTGCGCCGGCCTGGCGTTCGAACCCAGCCCGTCATCGAAGTCGGCATGCTGCGTTTCGACACGGCAAGCCGCTCTGCCAGCATTGGCGATCGCGAGATCGACCTTTCGCGCCGCGAGGCGGACCTTCTGGAACTGCTGATGCGGCGAGCCGGCACGGTGGTCCATCGCGAAGTGATCGAGAACGCGCTCTACAGCTTCAACGATCCGGTGACCCCCAATGCGGTCGAAGCCGCCATTTCGCGTCTGCGCCGCAAGCTCGAAGACACGGGCGTGGCCGGCGCGCTCCATACCGTTCGGGGTGTCGGCTATATGCTGAAGGACGGGAAGGCATGACCGTGCAGCGCTCCATCTCACGGCGCCTCAAACGCGGTTTGGGCCTGATTGGTGTGGCGGGCACCGTTCTGCTGCTGGCGGCGGTCGCCTTCTTCTACAGTGTCACCTTCACACATCTCGATGCACGCGCGGCGATGATCCGCGCGATCAAGGAAATGCTTGAGCATGTCGCTCTGCCGCTTGTCGTCCTGCTCGTTCCCGTCGCGATCATGGTGCTCCGAGTGATCCGCCAGGCCTTCGCACCGCTGGAAGATGCCGCCGCCCGGATCGAGGCTGCACAGGGCCACGAACGAGGGTTCCGCATCGATGCGTCGCAAATGCCCGCCGAGGCGCTACCCTTCGTCTATGCGGTCAACGATCTGTTGGCGCGGCTCGATCAGGCCGCGCGGCGGCAGGAAGCGTTCGCCGCCGACGTCGCGCACGAGTTGCGCACGCCGCTCGCCCTCCTGTCTCTCGAACTCGACCGGCTTGACTATGACGACGCCGCGCGCCTCAAGGAAGACGTGGCGGCCATGCGCCGGCTGATCGACCAACTCATGCTGCTCGCGCAGATCGACGCGGCGGAGGCCGCCCAGACCGCTCCCGAACAGGTGTCACTCGCGGATGTGGCGAGCGAGGTCGTCAGCGCCGTGGCGCCGGGGATCATCGCACAAGGCAAGCTGATCGCGTTCGATACCCGCGGTCAGGCTGCGGTCGTGAACGGCAGGCGCGAAGCGATTGCGGCAGCGCTGCGCAATCTGATCGAGAATGCCGCGCGCGTGACGCCGGCTGGTGGCACGATCCAGGTCTTCGCCGGCCCCCACGCGCTATTGGGCGTGCGGGACGAGGGCCCTGGGCTGGCGCTCGAAAGGTTGCGCGACCTTGTGCAACGCCACCGCCGCGCCGACCATGCGAGCAAGGATGGCGCCGGCCTCGGCCTCGCTATCGTCGACCGGATCATGGCGGCCCATGGCGGCACGCTTGAGACCGATCCGGCCGACCGTGAACTGGTGCTGCGTTTTCCCGCGACCTGATCTTCAATCCTCATATCCCGTCAGGGTTCGGTCAGGAACGCTCCCTAGCCCGAGCGCATGTCCAGACGATACACCCTCATTGCGGGCGCCGCGACGATCGCCTTGATTCTATCAGGCCTGTGGTGGTTCGCCAGTCGGCCGGTCGAGACGGGCAACTCCGCGCCGGCAAGCAACGCCCAACCGACAGATGGGATCCTGGCGGTGGATGCGCGCCGCGCCGCGCAGATGGGTATCCGCCTTATGCCCGCGACGGCAGCCGCGGATGCGGCGCTCGCCACCATCCCCGCGATGATCGAGCCTCCCGCCAACGCCCGGGTGGCGGTGGCCGCGACCTTTCCCGGCACCGTGTTGCGGACTCTCGTGGTCGAGGGCGACAGCGTGCGGCGGGGCCAGCCGCTGGCGATCATCGCCAGCCGCGACGTGCTGACGATCGGCGCGGACCTCAGCCGCGCGAACGCGCGGCGTGGCGTAGCCGAGGCCAATGCCGCGCGGCTCTCCCTGCTCAGCCGCGAAGGCATCATCGCAGGCGCGCGCGCTGACGAAGCCAATGCCATCGCAGCCGAGGCTCGCGCCGACGTTTCGGAAAAGTCGCGCATCCTGGCGATGGTGGGCGGTCATGGCGCCAGCGGCTCCTATACGCTGACGGCTCCTATCGCGGGTCGCGTCACCAGCGCCTCCATCCAGACCGGCAATCCGGTGGACGGCACCACCGCGCCCTATGTGATCGACGCGACGGATCGCTATGAAGTGGTCGGCCAATTGCCCGAACGGCTGATCGGGCAAGTGCGCCCCGGCATGAGCGTGCGGCTACTTCCCAACCTCACCGGCCGGATCGTCGCGGTGGGAACGGCCATCGATCCCGCGACCCGTTCGGCCGGCCTCAAGGCGGAGATTCCGGCCGGACCCGGTGTTGTCGCGGGGCGCGCAACCAGCATCGTCATCGTCGGCCCGGCGCCGGCGGGCGCGGTCAGCGTGCCCGATACGGCGGTCACCATGATCGACGGCAAGCCGGTTGTGTTCGTGACCGCGCGCGGCGGCTTTGCCGTGCGCGCCGTGACCGGCGGCGGCGGCAGTGATGGCCGCACGGTGCTGCTCTCCGGGATCAGGCCCGGTGAACAGGTGGTGGTTTCCGGTACGAGCGCGCTCAAGGCGCTCGCCACCGCGCAATAGGCTCTCCCGATGCTGCGTTCGCTTGTCGCCACCGCGCTGTCCTATCGTCTGCTCGTCCTGATCCTTGCCGCCGCCACGGCCGGGCTCGGGGTCTGGGCTTTTGTCAACTTGCCGGTCGATGCCTATCCCAACATCGCGCAGACCCAGGTGAAGCTGATCCTCAAAGCCCCCGGCATGACGCCGGAGGAGGTCGAGAGCCGCGTCATCACGCCGATCGAGACGGAGATGCTCGGCATTCCCAACCAGGCGATCCTGCGCTCGAGCGCCAAATATGCCATCGCCGACATAACCATCGACTTTACCGACGGCACCGACATCTACTGGGCGCGCCAACAGGTCGCCGAACGGCTGGCGGGCGTGACGGGCGATCTGCCTGCTGCCGTGACCGGCGGTCTCGCGCCGATCTCGACGCCCCTGTCCGACGTCTACATGTTCACGATCGAAGGGCCGCTGTCTCTCCAGCAGAAACGCGAACTGCTCGACTGGACGATCCGCCCGGCGCTGCGCACAGTGCCCGGCGTCGCGGACGTGAACGCGCTGGGCGGCTATGTTCGTACCTTCGAGGTCCGGCCTGATCCGGTGGCGCTGGCGAGCGCGAAGCTCTCGATCTCCGATCTGCGCACCGCGATCGAAAGCGGCAATCGCAATGACGGCGCGGGGCGCCTGACCGATGGCGAGGAATCGCTGATCGTCCGGGCCGTGGGCGCGATCCGCAGCGTGGAGGATCTGCAAACGCTGGTCATCGCCAGCCGGGACGGCCGCATCGTCCGCCGGGGCGACGTCGCCACAGTCGGCACCGGCAGCCTCACCCGCTATGGGGCGGTGACGCGCGGCGGCAAGGCCGAGGCGGTGGAGGGCCTGGTGATCGCGCTGCGCGGCGCGGATGCGCGGGCGGTGGTCGATGGCGTGCGGACGCGGCTTGCCGGGCTTCAGCACAGCTTGCCCGCAGGCACGCAGATCCATGTCTTCTACGATCGCTCCGATCTGATCGGGCGCGCGGTCGGCACGGTCGAGGAGGCGCTGCTGGAAGCGACCGTGCTGGTCGTCGTGCTGCTGATCCTGTTCCTCGGCGAC
>JAYRJH010000126.1:0-7962 GCA_041906415.1 Sphingomonas sp.
AGCGATCATCGTCGGCACCAGATAGGCGCCCTTCGTCTTGAACAGCCGGATCGCCTCGTCATCGAGGAAGGAGCCGTGGTCGATCGTGTCCACGCCGGCCTCCAGCGCGGCCTTGGTGCCCTCCTCCGCGTGACTGTGCGCGGCGACCCTGCGGCCGAAGCCGTGGGCGGTGTCGATCAGCGCACGCATCTCCTCCGGCGTCATCGCGCGGCCGAGCCCGCCCGCGACATTGGAGAGCACGCCCCCGGTGGCGGCGAACTTGATGACCTGCGCGCCCATGCCGATCTGCGCGCGCACCGCGCGGCGGCAATCGTCCGGGCCGTCGCAGGTGTTGATCTGATGCTGGTGCACGGCATCGGACCATTCCTCCGCCAGGCCGTTGGTGCCGTCGCCATGGCCGCCGGTGATCGAGATCATGTTGCCGGCGTTGACGATCGACGGCCCCTCGACATCGCCGCGCTCGATCGCGTCGCGCAGCGCGCGGATGCCGCGCGGGTTGCCGCCGAGATCGCGCACCGTGGTGAAGCCCGCGTTCAGCGTCTTGCGCGCGTTGAGCTGCGCCTGGATCATATAGTCGGCGTCGTCCATCGTCATCGCCATCAGGCGCGAGCGCATCGGATCGCCGCCGAAGCCCCAGAGATGGACGTGCATGTCCACCAGCCCGGGCAGCACGAACTTGTCGCGAAGCTCCACCACCTCCGCGCCGGCTTCCGGCTGGACGAAGCCGTCGCGGACTTCGGCCACCTTGCCGTCGCGCACGATGATCGTGCTGTTGCCGCGCGGGGCCTGCCCCGGCTGGTCGAGCAAGGCGCCCGCATGGATGTAAGTGATCTTCGCGGGCGTCGCCGTCTGGGCGAGCGCAGGCACGGCCGTGCCGACCGCGAGCGCGATCATCAGCGTCTTCAACATTCCCCTCATTCCTCCCGTAGACGGCGTGCCGCCGTCACGGGGATTGGTAGAAGAAAGCGCGGCCGTTCGACAAGCCGCCTGTCATACCGGTTTTATCGGACGGGGATTGCCTCTAAGGCAGGCGGCCGCACCAGCATGAGGACCAGAATGACGAAAATCATCGCCCCCCGCAGCCGCAAGGTCCGCGTGCTCGCGACGCTCGGGCCGGCGAGCAACACGCCGGAGATGATCACCGCCCTCTACGAGGCCGGGGCGGACGCCTTCCGCATCAACATGAGCCACGGCGATCAGGAATCCAAGGTGCCGGTGATCGCCGCGATCCGCGCGCTGGAGAAGCGCTTCGGCCGGCCGACCACGATCCTTGCCGATCTCCAGGGGCCGAAGCTGCGGGTCGGGCGCTTCGCGGGCGGGCGCGTGATGCTGGAGACGGGCGCGATCTTCACGCTCGATCGCGATGCCGCGCCGGGCGACGCGACCCGCGTCGAGCTGCCGCACGCCGAGATATTCGCCGCGATCCGCCCCGGCGCGCGGTTGCTGCTGGACGACGGCAAGCTGGTGCTGCGCGTGATGGAGCATGCGCCGGATCGCATCGTCGCCCAGGTGGAGGTCGGCGGGCCGCTGAGTGACAGCAAGGGGCTGAACGTGCCCGATGTCGTGCTGCCGATGGCGGCGCTGACGGAGAAGGATCGCAGCGATCTCGCCTTCGCCTGCGAGCATGGCGTGGACTGGATCGCGCTCAGCTTCGTCCAGCGGCCGGAGGATCTGGCGGAGGCGCGGCGCCTGATCGGCGGCAAGGCGGCGCTGCTCGCCAAGATCGAGAAACCCGCCGCGATCGACCGGCTGGAGGAGATCGTGGAGATGTGCGACGGTGTGATGGTCGCGCGCGGCGATCTCGGCGTGGAGCTGCCGCCGCAATCCGTGCCGCCGTTGCAGAAGCGCATCGTGGAGGTGTCGCGCCGCATGGGCCGCCCGGTCGTGGTGGCGACGCAGATGCTGGAATCGATGATAAAGTCACCCTCGCCGACGCGCGCGGAAGTGTCCGACGTGGCGACCGCCATCTATGACGGCGCGGATGCGATCATGCTGTCGGCGGAGAGCGCGGCCGGGGACTGGCCGGTCGAATCGGTCGCGATGATGAACGCGATCGGCGAGGCGGTGGAGCGTGATCCGATGCACGGCGAGCGCGTCCACTTCACCGCGATGCGCCCCGATCCCACCACCGCCGACGCGCTGGCGGAGGCCGCCAAGAGCATCGCGATCACCGTTTCGGCGAGCGCGATCATCTGCTTCACCACCTCCGGCTCCACCGCGCGGCGCATCGCGCGCGAGCGTCCGCCGGTGCCCTTGATGGTGCTGACCCCCCGGATGGAGACGGCGCGGCGGCTGGGCCTGCTATGGGGCGCGCATGCCGTCCACACCCGCGACGTCGAATCCTTCGAGGAGATGGTCGCCAAGTCCAAGCGGATGGCGCTGCGTCACCGGATCGCGGCCGCCGGAGACAGCGTGGTGATGATGGCCGGCGTGCCGTTCCGCACGCCCGGCTCGACCAACGTGCTCCATGTCGTTCGGCTCACCGGGGACGAGCTGAAGGACTATCGCTGATCCATGGCGCAGCCGATCCGTATCCTCCACCTCCATTCCACCTTCGATCTCGGCGGGAAGGAGGCGCGCGCGGTGCGGTTGATGAACGCGTTCGGGAACCGCGCGCGCCATGTGATCGTCTCCGCGATGGAAGGGCGCTACGGCGCGCGGGAACGGATCGACGGGGGCGTCGCCTATGAGATCGCGCAGAACCCGCCGCCGCTGACCGGACGGCCCTCGGTGAAGCGCTATGAGGCGATCGCGCGCTACATGCGCGGCTTCGATCTGGTGCTCACCTATAATTGGGGCGCGATCGACGGGGCGATGGCCCGGCGCGTGTTCGGGAAGGGCGTGCCGCCGCTGGTCCATCATGAGGACGGTTTTAACGAGGATGAGGCCGGCGGGCTGAAGCGGGAGCGCAACCTTTATCGCCGGCTGGCGCTGGGCGCGGCGCATGGAGTGGCGGTGCCGTCCGAAACGCTCGAGCGCATCGCGCTGGAGACGTGGAAGCAGCCGCGCGCCAAGGTCCATCGCATCGTCAACGGCATCGCCACCATGGCCTATGCCCGCGAGCCGGAGCCGAAGGCGATCCCCGGCTTCACGCGCAAGCCGAAGGAAGTGGTGATCGGCACGGTCGCTGGCCTGCGCGCCGTGAAGGATCTGCCCGCGCTCGTCCGGGCGGTCGGCGGACTGGCGGGGAAATACCGGCTGGTCATCGTGGGCGAGGGGCCGGAGCGCGCGGCGATCGAGCGCGCGGCGATGGCGATGGGGATCGACGACAGGCTGGTGATGCCGGGCTTCCTCGATCGCCCCTATCGCTACATGCGCCATTTCGACCTGCTCGCGCTGTCCTCCCGGTCCGAGCAATTCCCCATCGCGGTGGTGGAGGCGATGGCGGCGGGCCTGCCGATCGCCGCTCCGCCGGTGGGCGACGTGCCGCGCATGATCTCGGCGGAGAACCTGCCCTTCATCACCGAATATTCGGGCGAGGTGCGGCTGCGCGACGCGATCCAGCCCCTGCTCAACGATGCGGCATTGCGCGCGCGCGTCGGAGCTGCCAATCAGGCGAAGGCGCGCGCAGAATATGATGAAGGCGTGATGATCGCGCGCTATGCCGCGCTTTATGAGGATGCGCTCGGCCGGCCGGGCGTGCTGCGTGGCGGCTGATCTATTTGCTCGCATCTTGCGAGCCGTGCGCTATAGCGGACGAAATTACGTCCGAAGGGTGCCTAACTGTCGTGTTCAAGGGTCTGAAGCCGATCGTCTATAACGGCCGCGAGGTGTGGCCGCTGGTGGAAGGTGGGAAGGGCGTTGCAGCGACCAATCATGCCTCCGCAGGCGCTTGGGCGGCGGCCGGAGGGATCGGCACCGTATCGGCCGTGAATGCCGACAGCTACGATCCCGAGGGCAAGATCGTGCCCCAGATCTACAAGGCGCTCACCCGGCGCGAGCGGCATGAGGAACTGATCGCCTATGCCATCGAAGGCGCCGTGCAGCAGGTGAAGCGCGCGTTCGACATCGCAGGCGGCAAGGGCGCTATCAACATCAACGTGCTGTGGGAGATGGGCGGCGCGCAGCGCGTGCTGAACGGCGTGCTGGAACGCACGCGCGGCATGGTGGCGGGCGTCACCTGCGGCGCTGGCATGCCATACAAGCTCAGCGAGATCGCGGCGGCCTATGACGTGCATTACCTGCCGATCGTCTCTTCCGCCCGCGCCTTCCGCGCCTTGTGGAAGCGCGCCTATTCGAAGGTCGCGCACCTTCTGGGCGCGGTGGTCTATGAGGATCCCTGGCTGGCCGGCGGGCATAACGGCCTGTCCAATGCGGAGGATCCGCTGAAGCCCGAGGACCCCTATCCCCGCGTCAAGGCGCTGCGCGAGACGATGCGCGAGGGCGGCATCCCGGACACCACGCCGATCGTGATGGCCGGGGGCGTCTGGTATCTGCGCGACTGGAACGACTGGATCGACAATCCCGAGCTGGGCCAGATCGCCTTCCAATACGGCACCCGCCCGTTGCTGACGAAGGAAAGCCCGATCCCCGAGGGGTGGAAGGAACGGCTGATGACGATCGAGGAGGGCGACGTGCTCCTCCATCGCTTCTCGCCGACCGGCTTCTATTCCTCCGCCGTGCGCAACCCCTTCCTGCGCAACCTCGAGGCGCGATCGGAGCGGCAGATCGCTTTCTCCACGCAGGAGGCGGGCGATCATGTCTTCCAGCTCGACGTGGGCGTGAAGGGCAGGAATTTCTGGGTGACGCGCAACGATCTGCTGCGCGCGCGCGAATGGTTCGGCGCGGGCTATACCGATGCGCTCAAGACGCCGGACAATACCCTGGTGTTCGTTACGCCCGCGGAGAAAGCGGAGATCCGCAAGGACCAGGCCGATTGCATGGGCTGCCTCAGCCAGTGCCTGTTCTCGAGCTGGGCGGATACGGAAACCAATTCCACCGGCCGCCTGGCGGACCCGCGCAGCTTCTGCATCCAGAAGACGTTGCAGGATATCGCCCATGGCGGCGATACCGAGCAGAACCTGATGTTCGCCGGCCACGCCGCGTTCAATTTCAAGCGCGATCCCTTCTATTCCAACGGCTTCGTGCCGACGGTGAAGCAGCTGGTCGATCGTATCCTGACCGGGGACTGAGCGCGGCACGCCCGCCCTGCCGCCGACCGGGCGGGAGCGCGGGTTGATTCCGTTCCAGAAATGCGATGAACTGCATCCTATTATGTCGATGCTGACATGCGGGTGACGCATTGCCGCGCTAACCGTGATGCGCCATCGGCAAGGAGATCAGGGATGCCCGTCAATCGCGATCTGCACTACCACGCCCGCCGCGCCTATGAGGAGGCGGTGCGGGCGATGCGTTCGCTCAGCGAGACGGCCTCGCTCCGCCATGACGAACTGTGCCGGCTGCATTGCCACCGCGTGCAGGCCGCGTTGCGGGAGGGCTGAGGCGAGGGGTCAGCTTTCCTCCACCGTCAGCGCCTCCAGCGCGAAACCGACGCAGGTCGTGCTCCGTTCGATCGCGACGACCGCGATATCTGCCACCAGATGCCCGAAGAGCGGCAGGTCCGCCTCCGCCAGCTCCTCCAGCCACCGCTCGGTGGCGGCGCCGATCGCTGCCTCGCCCGCGATCTCATGGCGCAGGCCGGAGAAGGTGGCGCTGTGCCATTCGATTGCCCGGTGATGCGCCACGACGATCGCGGCGCCGGCTTCCGTCGCCGATTTCAGCAACGCGCGTTCCAGCAGCCGCGCCGCGCCGGGGCCGCGCATCAACGCGCCTCCGCGATGAACGCCTCGACCCGTGCGGTCATCGCCGGCCCGGGGGTTCGCCCCAGCCGCATGTCGCCCACCAGACGCGGGTCTTTCGCCACGCGCCGACCGAAGGTGGTCGATCGCATCCCCGTGCGTTGCAGATATTGGTCGATTCTCTCCAGCAGCGTCATACGATCCGACTCCGTTCCCCATGTTCACTTTTTGTTCCATAACTCGTTCCGCTTGTCTAGGAAAAATCCTGCGGCTATGATGGCCCGCATGTTCGAAGATCCCCGCGAGGCACTGGTGCGGCTGGCCGCGGCGCGGGGAGCGAGCCTTGCGGCCTTGTCCGCGATGTTGGGGCGCAACGCGGCCTATTTGCAGCAATATGTGGCGCGCGGCTCTCCACGGCGGCTGGCGGAGGAGGACCGCCGCGCACTGGCTGCGTTTCTCGATGTGGAGGAGGTCTTGCTCGGCGGCGCGGAGACGCGCGCGGCCTCGGTTCCAGTGCCATGGCTCGCGGTGGAAGCGGCGGCGGGGGCCGGGGCCGATTCGCGCGACGAAAGGGTGCTGCGCGCGGAACCGTTCGCGCCGGAGACGCTGGCGGCGGCGGGGATCGCGGCGCGCAATGCCTCGCTGATCGCTGCGCGCGGCGATTCGATGGAGCCGACGATCATGAGCGGCGATCGACTGCTGGTCGATCTCGGCGACCGACGCGTGGCGCGCCGGCCTGCGATCTTCGTGCTGCGGCGTGACGGGGATCTGCTGGTGAAGCGAATCTCACGCAATGGCGATGCGGTGACGATCACCAGCGACAATCCGGCCTATTCGCCGCTGATCCTTCCCGTCGCCGAGGTGGAAGCGATCGGGCGGGTGAAACTGCTGCTCAGGAGGCTGACCTAAGCTCCGAACGCTAGCGGTTTCGGTCGCGCAGCCACATGGCGACCGAGATCGCCACCGCGATCGCAAGCCCGATCAGCAGCCCGATCGTCGGCTGGCCGGCGACGAATCCCAGCACGGCGCCGCCCAGCACGCCCATGGCGATCAGGAATCCTCCGGCGGCGGAGGGGCGGTCGGGTTTGTCGGTTGGCATGATGCGCACGCCTTGCCATGGGCGGAAACGCTTTGGAAAGGCTTTTTCCGAACGGAGTCTTAGCCGGTCCGCGCCTAAAGGGGGCGTGCATGGACCAGCTTCCCTATGTCACAGGCCGCGCCGCCCTTGCCGATGCGCAGGCGCTGATCGCCACCTTCGGCGCGTCCGCCGCGCTGGAGGCGGCCGCGCGCGCCGATCGCAGCCGGGATGTCGGAAACCACATCCATTTCTGCCACTGGCGGCAGATCGAGCGGCTGGTGGACCTGCTTTCGGCAAGGCGAGCGATCGGCACGGTTCACTGACGGCTCCGCGCGCGCTATCACGGCGCGCATGAACCGGCGAGGCGCTGCATTACTGTTTGCGATCCTCGCCGCATCGCCCGCCGTGGCGCAGCAGCAGCAGCCCCCCGTTCCCCCCGCCCCGGCGAGCGCCGGCGAGGATATGCTGGACCCGAACGCACCGCTTGCGCCGCTGCCCGATATCGGCGTCGCCTGGCCGGATCTCGCGAAAGCGCCAGCCGATCCGGATGCCGCGCAGGAGGTGGCGGCCGCCGCCGCGGAGACGCGCTACGGCTATCGTATCGAGGGGATCGACGGCATCGGTTCCGACCTGCTGCGTCGGCGTTTCGATGAACTGTCCGTGCTGGCGCAGCATGACGGCGAGGCGGCCAATGCCGCCCAGCTCGATCGGCGCGCGCGGGAGGATGCGGCGCTGCTCGTCACCCTGCTCCGCGCGGAGGGTTATTACGATGCCCGCGTGCGCACCAATGTGGATCGCAGCGGAACGCGGCCGGTGATGGTGCTCGTGGCCGCTCCGGGGCAACTCTATCGTTTCAGGAGCATCACGATCGATGGGGTCGAGCAGGCGGGGCGCAAGGCGGATACGCTGGTCGACGCATTCAAGATGAAGCCCGATGATCCGGTCAATGCGGATACGATCGCCGCCGCCACGGCCCGGCTGACGGAAGAGGTGGGGAAACAGGGCTTCCCCTTCGCGAAGGTGGGCGAGCCGGAGGTGACGATCGATCACGCCACGCACACCGCGACGCTCGACATGACGATCGACCCCGGCGGCGCGCGCAAATTCGGACGCATCCGCGTCAACGCGAACAACAAGGTGTTCGGC
>JAYRJH010000127.1:0-7912 GCA_041906415.1 Sphingomonas sp.
AGGAAGCGCTCCTGCGGCACCTGAAGATAGTTGACCGGCGAGTAATTGTACCCGTTCGCACCGACATAGCAGCGGTTCACGCCGGGCGCGCCGAAATCCTGATTGTTGCAACCAAGGCCGGTCGCAGCACCAAGGCCCGGAATGTTGATGCGCCCCTGCGGCACGGCCGATGAACCGCCAGCCGCAACCAGCTTCCCGTCCACATCGTTCAGCGCGTTGTACGAGAAATCGCGCTGGCCGGCGAAAGTCGGGCTGCGCTTCGTATAGTCAACGAACAAAGTGACGTTGCCGCGGTTGTCGTCGAAATTCGAACCGATCGTGCCGTTGACGTCCCAGACCTGACCGTCCCCCTTTTCGGTGACCCCATACTGGCTATTCAATTCGACGCCGGAGAAGTCCCGCTTCAGGACGAAGTTGACGACACCCGCGATCGCGTCCGAACCATAAACCGCCGACTGGCCGCCGGTCACGACGTCGACACGGCTGATGAGCGAGGTGGGCACAGTGTTGAGGTCGACGATCTGGTTGACGTCGTACGACATGTAGCGACGACCATCGACAAGCACGAGGGTCCGTTGCGAGCCGAGGCCGCGCAGGTTGACCGTGGCGACGCCGCCGCCCGGATTGTTCGAGGTGGAAGACGTGGTCGCGGTCACCTGCGGGAGGTCGTTCAGCACGTTCTCGATGTTGGCGCTGCCGGCCTTCTTAACGATATCAGCCGAGCTGACGATCGAGATCGGGCTGGTGCCCTCAAGGTCCGGGCGCGCAATGCGCGAGCCGGTGACAACGATGTCCTGCGGCGGGGCAGAACTTGCCTGATCCGCAGCCTGGGCGAAGGCCGGAGTCCCGCCCAGAACCAGGCCGATTGCCAGCGAAGCGGCGCTGCAACGCAGCGCGGATTCGAAAGAGCGACGATAAATCACGTGCAATAATCCCCTTTTTGCTGAGCCCCTCGCCTTCAGCGGTACCTTCCGTAAATCGAAGCACCTGCCTCTGACGCAACACCCTGTAATGACAGGAGGCCCATAGTTGGATGGCCCGGATGTGCTGTGGAATGCCTCGTTCTGTAAAGCAACAAACTACCCGAAACACACGATCGCTTCCGATATGTCGCAATAGTGCAACACTCTCTACTCCTTTGCTTGAACCGGTGCACGGCGCGCGTTAGGCATCGTCACCATCCTTCGGAACAAGGCGCCTGAATCGATGCGAAGCTATATTTGTCTGGTCGCTGCCTTCGGCACTTTATCTGCCACGACGGCACCAGCAGCACCGCGCGAACAGGCTCGTATTTTCAGGGATCTGGTCGATTGCCGTGCCATTGCCGACAACGTCGCCCGACTCGCCTGCTATGACGGCAAGGTGGAGGCGATTTCACGGGCCGCCGACAAGGGCGAAGTGGTCGTCGCCGATAAGGGGCAGATCAAGGAGGCAAAAAAGTCATTATTCGGCTTCGGCTCGATCCGGCTGCCGTTTCTGAGCAACGGTAATGACGATACCGAAGCCCTGAGCGCGATCGAAGCCGTGGCAACCGCCGTCCGGCAAGTCGGCTACCAGAAATGGGAGTTCACGCTCGATAACGGGATGCGCTGGCGCCAGACAGACGACGAGCAGATCTTTCCAAGCGCAGGGCGCCCAGTAACGATCAAGCGCGCTGCCATGGGCAGCTACATGCTGAAGCAGGACGGCAAGGCAGTGCGTGTCGTGCGAGTGCAGTAACTTAAACTTCCGCCGTCTGGCGCTACGGATTTGTCCTCGGCCACCTCGCGCCAGCATTTCGTTGACAGCGTGGAATAGTGCGCGTTTCAAATCCGACATGAAAGCCGTGATGCTTAGTACCATCAGCGGCGAGTGAACCAGCGTCTATATATTGGTCACGCGCGATGTGGCAGAATCCGGATAGCGGACGTAATGTGGAGAACATCTCTTTCGCGCCGCATCCCGATTTCATCATAGGCGACAGTATATCCAGCGCGAGCACGGCATCGAGTAACAAACTACAAGCGAGCATCGCCTCGGCCGGGGATCGTGCTCCACTCGAACCATTGCGCTTTTTTGCAGCAGTAAAGATGAAATAAGATCGATCATCGATGCTATTAGAGCGGTTTTCGATCAGTCTGGATCGTATCCGCGGGAGCTGAAGTAGTTGGCGCACTCTGCGGATTGGAAGATGTCGACGAGTTTGCCGATCAGGTCCCACAGGCCGACGACGGTTCGCTCTCCCGCTTTTCGGAGCATGGCCTTGAGGCGAGAGAACACCTTTTCGATGGGGTTGAAGTCGGGGCTGTAGGGCGACGGGAACAGCAGAGAGGCGCCCACAGCTTCGATCCGCTCGCGCACGGCCGGCGCCTTGTGGCTGGACAGGTGGTCCATGACCACGACGTCGCCGGGGCTGAGCTCGGGCACCAGTACTTGGTCGACATAGGCGTGGAAGGCGTCGCGGTTGATCGGGCCGTCGAGCACCATCGGCGCCATCATGCCGGTGCGGCGGAGCCCGGCGACGAAGGTGGTCGTTTTCCAGTGATCATGCGGCACGCCGGCGCGCTCGGGACTGTCAGTAATTTTGTGCGCGGGGCCAGTTCTCGTCATCAGATGACGAACCGCTCGCCAAAGATCACGGCGAACTGGGTTTTTGCGTCCGACCATTCACGCGGCGGTCGTTTCCATTCCTCGGCCGCCCTGTTGAGCACGAGGTATAGCAGTTTGATCGCGGCTTCGTCACCGGGGAAGTGGCCCCGTGTGCGAACGGCCCGGCGCAGCTTGGAGTTCAGCGCCTCGATCGCGTTGGTGGTGTAAATGATCCGGCGCACGCCCTCGGGGAAGGCGAAGAACGGGATCACCTGGTCCCAGTGCCGCCGCCAGCTCTGGGCGATCGCGGGATGCCGCCTACCCCAATGCCCTGCCTCGAACGCATCCAGTGCCGCAGGGCCGGCCTCGGGCGTCTCGGCGCGATAGACGGCGCGCAGCGCGTGGGCGATCGGTTTGCGGTCCTTCCATGACGCGAAGCTCATCGAGTTGCGCAGGAGGTGGACGATGCATGTCTGGACGACCGTTTCGGGGAACGCCGCATTGATCGCATCGGGGAACCTTCCGCAGCCATTCCAACGATGCTGCGCATCGCCGGAACCTTGGGCTGCTTCGCGTTCAGGCCATCGACGACCGCGATCAGGATGTCGGCGACGCCGCGGTTCTTGAACTCGTTCATGACGCGCAGCCAGAACTTGGCGCCCTTTCTCGCTGGCAATGATCCCCGGGATCATTGCCCGGGGCGCTCGAAATCTGCTCAATCCAGATGCCGAGGATGTCCTTCGTGCCGTCGGGCAGGATGCCGAGCGCGATGTAAACCGCCTTGTTGCGCACGAACCCTTCGTCGCGGATTTTGACCCGGATCGCGTCGAGCCGAAGGCAACGCCGCAACGCCCCGCAGGGGCGGTAACAACACCAGCGGGTAGCAGGCGTCGAGCGGCCGCCCCTGCCACTCCGCGACCGTCTCCAGCACTGCGTCGGCAATCGTCGAGATCAGGTCGGGCGACACGTCGATGCCGTACAGTTCCTCGAGATGCCCCCGGATCTCGCGCACCGTCATGCCGCGCGCGTACATCAACACGATCTTGTCGTCGAAGTCGGGGAACCGGCGCTGGTATTTGGCGATCAGCTTCGGGTCGAACGTCCCCGCACGATCGCGCGGAATGTCCAGCGTCACTTTTGACGTTCCCGTCAGCATCGTCTTCCTCGACGAGCCGTTGCGCCGGTTCAATGCGCCTTCGGCGCTTTCGCTCTCCAGATGATCGTCCAGTTCGGCCGCCAGCATCCGTTCCGACAACGCCTTCTTCAACTCATCCAGCAGCCCATCCTTCGCGAACAGGTCTTGTGAATCACGACCAGCAAGCAACTGGTCCAGCACTTCCTTGTCGATCGCCATATCGATGGTCCCTTCGCTTCCATCTTATGGCCTCACGCACAAAATTTCCGACAGTCCCCGCGCATCCGCGCCAGGGCGACGGAGGAGATCAGCCGCAACTCGAACCTCGCCGTCAACAGCCGATGCGCGAGCGTCCGATGATAGTTGCCGGCTGCCTCGAACCCGACCACGATGGGCCGGCCAATCGCGCCGAGCTGCTCAGCGAGCCCGTCATAATCCGCCTTTGTTGCGAGCACGGTCATGCGCCGGCGTCGCCCGCCTTCCGGGCGCTCGATGAGCACCTCCTGGCGGTTCTTGGCCATGCCGATCGTTACCAGCACGGCGCCAGCGGGTGTAGAAGAGAGCTTGGCCATGGCCGGTCAGCCTCCAAAGTGTTGTCTCGACAACCTCACTTTAGAGACCCGCTGGCCGGCCATGGCTTGCTCTGATGGAGCCTGCGGCCGCTTCGCGGCCTTGCCTCCATCAGAGCATTGGCGGCTCCCAACCTGCTGCTTCCCGATGTGCTACGGCACCGAGCTGACCTCGTCGGCCATCCTGCGCTGGTCGCAGGAACAGCGCGTCGAGTGGCACTACATCGCGCCAGGCAAGCCGATGCAGAACGGCTTCGTCGAGAGCTTCAACGGGGCGTCTGCGGGACGAATGCCTCAACGAGACGCTATTCGCGTCGTTGAGCCACGCCCGCTCGGTGCTACGGTCGTGGCGCCACGACTACAACAATGTGCGACCGCACTCAAAACTGGGCGGGAAAACCCCCGCCGAGATCGCCGGCCAACACGTCTGGGGGTATGCCCCAGACGTGTTGACATCATCCCAATCAATCCATCAAGGAGCCCGACTCTGCCTCTGAATGGTAACAATCAGGCGCGCACGTCACAGTCGAAAACCGTTCTAAGCGCATCCAGTTCCCCGCGCGCACAGAGCATGCGCGCGGCAAACGCAAGTTGAGCCGGATCGGCGTTGCGTCCCATCAAGCGTTCAAAAATCCGCCCACGCCTTTTGCTTCACCCGACGAACGTTCGGTTACCGAGTGCATTCAACGCACGCGGATGTTTGGGCGCGATCGCCACACCCATTGAGATGCGATCACTCCGCTCCCACGCCCGGAACGCGTGGCCCGCCCAGCCTTGGCGAACAAACGCTCGATCTGCGTAGTCAGCACCGTTCCCACTATGCCCGCGATCTCAACCAGCCCGTAACCGATACCCGCTTTGCCCCAGCTGCAGGACTGACGAGCGAAACACTATGAAGTACCGGCACGGCAAATATATCCAGCACATTGAAGCCTGGCGACCGACCCGTGAACTCTCCGCCGGCCTGATTATGGAACAGCAGTAATCCACCCCATTCGATCCGCCATAACGGGGTTAGCCCGCACACATATGCCGCATGGCGATACTTGCCCTCAACCCGATCGTCATGGCCAGTGAGAAAATCGCCTCCTGAAAAGCGGGTCGCCTGCGCATCGGCGAAGTCGATTGACTCCTCGCCAGTGATTGCACGCAACATCTCGCGCGCCAGCCCGCCCGAAAGCCAGGATGCGAAACGATTCAGCAAGTCGCCGCGCTGAACCCGCTCCGCTTCATCATCCGGGATGCGAATGGATTCGTAGCGAAACTGGAATCCTTCCGTTGCGCCGGCGTAAACTGCAGCGTCCAGTGCTGCAGTACGCTGCGTCCCTAGCGCGGCGCGCGCGGCTGCATCAAGCTCGTAAATCTTCTCGCCGGCGTTGAGTATCTGCCGCCAGTCTTCCCGCATATCGAGATGCTGGACGAGCGGCATGGGATCAACGAGAAATTCGTGGATGCGCACTCTTCCGCGCTCGCGATATTCGCGCGCCAGCGCCGCAATATCATGATCGCCAAGCACAAAGTCGGTTGCTTCCTTCATCATGCGCGGCCCAGCGGAGCGACGAGCGAAACCGAGACCATAAACCGCCGATCCGCCCGATCACCGAGCATATGATGGCGGATTCGCATCCAGCCGGGATACATGATGACACTGCCGGTGCCAGGGCGGAGCAAAACTTCAGGTGCATAGACCGCCCCCTGCGCGCCCGGAACGAGCCGCAACCGCAAATCCGGCATTTCCATCATCGGTGCCGGCAACCGCGGATCGACAAAGACCAGTTCACCCCCAAGCGAAGGATCGGACGCGCCGCCATAACCGTCTTCCAGCACAAAGGCGCAAATCCAGTAAGCTTCATAAACAGGATCGAGATCAAGCTGCTCACCCGGCGCCACCGCATACGCGGCCACCGCCACGCGCCAATCCATGGGCGCGCTGGGAAGGCTGACATCGACGGTCGCACGCGCCGCAAGCATGAGCGCATGATCGACGAGCGGTTGGAGCGGCTCCGGCCAACCACTCTCCCAATGGCATGTCCGCGCCATGCCTCTCACGCTCGGCGCACCCTTCAGGGCGGAAGCAAGCGCCGCGGCATCGGGTAGCGTCCCCTGCAGCCTATCTATGACCAGCATCGTCGCAAACAAATGCTCGATATGAATGTTGAACCGCACTGCCATCATGCCCTCCGCGCGATCATATTGATTGCGATCGAGATACGCATACCCCCGCCACGATAGGGCCGCACGGAATGACCGAGAAAGGAAGGAAAACCGATCAACAGCCCACTAGATGGGCGGACCCAAGTTTCATGCTCCTCCGCATAACCGCGCGCACCGCGATGCCGGAGATCCGGATTGCGCATCCTGAGGTATGGCATGCGCGGATCGATGAACACCAGTTCTCCGCCCAGCGCAGGATCGGGCGAGCCGGCATAACCGTCGTCGACATAATAGACGAAGGAAAGATAAGAGCCGGGATGCCAATGATTTTGGTTCGAATCGCCAGAGCGATTCAGATTCGCCCACATTTCCGGCCGCCATGCCACCCGCGATGGGCCACCATCCGCCCCGCCGGTCAACTGCTGGCAGACTCCTGAGACGATCTCCGCCAGCGCTGCGGCGGGAGCGCCCCCCCATCGCAGCATATCAATATTGGATTGCCAGCCGCCGACATTGGAACGGCTGACTCCATCCACCTGCACACTCCGCTCGATCACAAGCTCGCGCAATGCTGTGCTCAATGCCAGTGCATCGGGCACTTCGACCGTATAGACGGGTGTAGGAAATATAGGCGCGATACGTGCGCTCAACATCTTTCTCCCGCATCTGCCGTTCGCGCAGAACAGACGTTGACTATAGTCCCATCGAACAACACGCAGATACCTTCAATCGCTCGCTTCACTGCCCCATAGCTCCCGCCACGCGCATCGGATCGATGCGCTTGCCGCGCCACATCATCGCCCAGTGGAGATGCGGCCCCGATGCGCGGCCGGTGGCGCCGACGCGGGCGATTTCCTGCCCCTGCCGCACATGATCGCCCACCTTCACCTCGATCCGCGACAGATGCAGGAAGGCGCTGTTCAGCCCCATGCCGTGGTCGATCATCAGCAGATTGCCCTCCAGCGTGAAGGGCGACGACGCCGCGAGGATCACCACACCGTCCGCCGGCGCGACCACCGTCGACGCCGCCGTGATAGGCTCCCGGCTCGCCGCGATAGAAGCGCTGCGCGCCGAACAGACCGGAGATGCGCCCCGTGGCCGGCCAGATGAAGGGTCGCCGCCAGCCGTCCGCGTCGGTGCGCATCGCGCGGGCGGCCTTGATTTGCTCCAGCTCAGCGGGACGGCGGCGAAGGAACTCCGCGCTGGGCACCGGCGTCCTGGCGACCGTATCGAGCCGCTCGATCCTCCACTCGCCCGGCGCGACGGCCAGCGTCTGCGTCACCCGGCGACCGTCGTCCAGGGTGGCGACCAATGTGGCGCTCGGGCCGGCGTCCCGGTCGAAGGCGATCAGGAAGCGGCCGTCGCGCGCAACCTCCACCGGCATGTCGTCCAGCGCGAGCGCGGTGGTGCCCGCGGGCGCGGTGCCGAGCATCATTGTCCCCTGCCGCGCGAAACCGGAGAGGGTGAAGCGCGGAAGCGGCCGCGT
>JAYRJH010000128.1:0-660 GCA_041906415.1 Sphingomonas sp.
GACGGCGGTGGCGTTGTCAGTGCTGCTCGGCTGGGGCGCGGGCGCGATCGCGCGGAAGGTGTGACGCGCGGCACCTCATTCTTATTTTACCAAATTCCCCGATAACGCCGGCGATTCCATCGTTCCTCCGGGGATTGTCCGCATGACCGAGATGCCGGCGCACGCCGTTTTCCACACCCGTCCGCAAGCCGCCGAAGACCTGCCCGGCGGCTTGCCCGATCCGATCGGCATCGTGCTCGAGATCGGCGGCTCCTCCAGCAAGGTGATGTTCGAGATGGCGGCGCTGGAGCGGCTGTCCGGCCATCCCGATCCGGTGGTCGCGGCGGCCGGGCAGGTGGGCAGCCAGATCAAGGTGCCGGTCGGGTCAAACTGGCTGATCGCCAATATCCGCGCGCTGCGGCTGGACAGCCTCGACAGCGGCCGCATCGTGGCGGAGGTCGATTTCCTCGGCGAGGGCGGCGAGGAGAAACTGACGCACAAGCTCTATCACTTCCGGCGCGGCGTCACGCGCTATCCCACGCCGGGCGGGGAGGTGTTCCCGGTGACGCGCACGGACCTGCACCAGGTCTATGCCGCCGACGACCGCGCGCATATCGAGGTGGGCGCGGTCTATCCCACGCGCGACATTCGAGGGGCGCTGTTCATCGACGCCTTCCTCGG
>JAYRJH010000128.1:701-7191 GCA_041906415.1 Sphingomonas sp.
CCGCCGCGCTGATCCTGCACCGCATCTGCGAGGCCGCGCCCCACGGCCATGTCGTGATGATCGATCCCCACGGCGAATATGCCGCCGCCTTCCAGGGCAATGGCGCGCTATACGACGTGTCCAATCTGCAGATGCCTTATTGGCTGATGAACTTCGAGGAGCATTGCGAAGTGTTCCTCACCACCGAGGGCGCGGAGCGGCAGCTCGATGCGGACATCCTCGCCAAATGCCTGCTCGCCGCGCGCGCGAAAAGCCGCGTGGGCCAGGCCATCCCCAAGCTGACCGTCGACGCGCCCGTCCCCTATCTGCTGAGCGACCTGACCGCGCAGATCCAGGCCGAGATGGGCAAGATGGACAAGGCGAGCAACACCGCCCCCTATCTGCGCCTGAGGAGCAAGATCGACGAGATCAAGGCCGATCCGCGCTACGGCTTCATGTTCTCCGGCATGCTGGTGAGCGATTCGATGGCGTCGTTCATCGCGCGCGTGTTCCGCCTGCCGGGAGACGGCAGGCCGATCTCGATCATCGACGTCTCCGGCGTGCCGAGCGAGATCACGTCCGTGGTGGTGGCGATGCTCAGCCGCATGGTGTTCGATTTCGCCGTCTGGTCCCGCAACGAGCCGCAACGGCCGATCCTGCTCGTCTGCGAGGAAGCGCATCGCTACATCCCGTCGGATCGCGAGGCGGCAAGCTCCGTCTCGCGCATCCTTGGCCGGATCGCGAAGGAAGGGCGCAAATACGGCGTCGCGCTCGGCCTCATCACCCAGCGCCCGTCGGACCTTGCGGAAGGCGTGCTGTCGCAATGCGGCACGATCATCACGATGCGCCTCAACAACGATCGCGACCAGGCGTTCGTCCGCGCCGCCATGCCGGAGGGCGCGCGCGGCTTCCTCGATGCGATCCCGGCGCTGCGCAACCGCGAATGCATCATCAGCGGCGAGGGTGTCTCCATCCCGATCCGCGTCGCCTTCGACACGCTGGAGGAGGATCGCCGCCCCGCCTCGGCCGATCCGCTCTTCTCCCAGTTGTGGACGGAAGTGGGCAATGAGGAGGATATCATCGACCGCACGATCCTGAAGTGGCGCGTGCAGGGGAAATGAGCCCGAAGCCCCTCCCCTTCGCAGGGAGGGGCGAGGGCCTCACACGTCGAGATTGGCGACCGACAGCGCGTTTTCCTGGATGAACTCGCGGCGCGGCTCCACCACGTCGCCCATCAGGCGGGTGAATATCTCGTCCGCCACGTCCGCCTGATCGATCGCGACCTTCAGCATCGAGCGGTTGGACGGATCGAGCGTGGTTTCCCAGAGCTGTTCCGGGTTCATCTCGCCCAGCCCCTTGTAGCGCTGGATCGAAAGGCCCTTGCGGCCCGCCGCCAGCACGGCGTCGAGCAGTTGCGACGGGCGCGCGACGAGCGTCTCGCCCTTGCCGATCGTCGCGGCCTGATCGCCGTCATCCTCGGCTTCCGCCTGCGCGGCGTTCTTCTGCGGCACCAGCTTGGCGGCGGAGGCGAAGGCATCCGCCTGCTCGATGGCGAGCGTATGGAGCTTGCGCGCCTCGGCCGAAGTGATGAACGCCGCCTCGATGATGTGGTGATCGGTCACGCCGCGCCACAGCCGTTCGAAATGCACGTCGCCCTCGCCGGTGAGCCGCGCGGACCAGCGCGCCTCGCGGTCGCCGGAATCCAGCCGCCGCGTCACTTCCGCCACAGCCGTCTCGCGCCGGGCGCGATCCAGATCGGGGTTGAGCGCGCCGCCCAGGGCCAGCGCCTCGATGATGACGGGATCGTAGCGGCGCGGCACGAAGCGCATCAGCGTCCGCATCCGGCGCGCATGTTCGACCAGATCGGCCAGATCCTTGCCGGATCGCGCGCCGTTCGCCGTTTCCAGCATCGTCGCCGCGACACCCGCCTCGACCAGATAATCGTCCAGCGCCTTCTCGTCCTTGAGATAGACCTCGGACCGGCCGCGCGTCGCCTTATACAGCGGCGGCTGCGCGATATAGAGGTGCCCGCGCTCGATCAGCTCCGGCATCTGGCGGTAGAAGAAGGTGAGCAGAAGCGTGCGGATATGCGCGCCGTCCACGTCGGCGTCGGTCATGATGACGATCTTGTGATAGCGCAGCTTGTCGGCGTTGAACTCGTCGCGGCCGATGCCGGTGCCCATCGCCTGGATCAGCGTGCCGATCTCGCGGCTGCCGAGCATCCGGTCGAAGCGCGCGCGCTCCACGTTGAGGATCTTGCCCCGCAGCGGCAGGATCGCCTGGAAATGCCGGTCGCGGCCCTGCTTGGCCGAGCCGCCGGCCGAATCGCCCTCAACGAGGAACAGCTCGGACTTGGCCGGATCCTTCTCCTGGCAGTCGGCGAGCTTGCCGGGCAGGCTGGCGATGCCCATCACCGACTTGCGGCTCGCCTCACGCGCCTTGCGCGCCGCCTCGCGCGCGGCGGCGGCGTCGATGATCTTCTGGATGATCGTGCGCGCGTGGGCCGGATTCTCCTCCAGCCATTCCGCCATCTTGTCCGCCATCAGGCTTTCGAGCGGCTGGCGCACCTCGGAACTGACGAGCTTGTCCTTCGTCTGCGAGGAGAATTTCGGATCGGGCAATTTGACCGAAACGATCGCGGTCAGCCCCTCGCGCATGTCGTCGCCCTGAAGGCTCACCTTCTCCTTCTTCAGGATGCCGGACTTGTCGGCATAGGCGTTCAGCGTGCGCGTCAGCGCCGAGCGGAAGGCGGCGAGATGGGTGCCGCCGTCACGCTGCGGGATGTTGTTGGTGAAGCACAGGACGTTCTCGTAATAGCTGTCGTTCCACTCCAGCGCGACGTCGATGCCGATATTGTCGCGGCTGCCGGAAATGGCGATCGGGTCCGGCATCAGCGGCTGCTTGGTGCGATCGAGCCACTTCACGAAGGCGGCGATCCCGCCCTCGTAGAACAGCTCCACCGTCTTCGTTTCCTCGTGCCGCGCGTCGGTGAGGAACAGGCGCACGCCGGAATTGAGGAACGCCAGCTCGCGATAGCGGTGCTCCAGCTTCTCGAAATCGAATTCCGTAATCCTGAACGTCGCCGGAGACGGCAGGAAGGTGACGCGGGTGCCCTTCCTGCCCTCGGCCTTGCCGACCACCTTCAGGGGCGCGACGGCATCGCCATGGGCGAAGCGCATGTAATGCTCCTCCCCGTCGCGCCAGATCGTCAGGTCGAGCCATTCGCTGAGCGCGTTCACCACCGAGACGCCCACGCCGTGCAGGCCGCCTGACACCTTATAGGCGTTGTCGTCGGAGGAATTCTCGAACTTCCCCCCGGCGTGGAGCTGGGTCATGATGACCTCAGCCGCGGAAACACCCTCCTCCGGGTGTATGCCGGTGGGGATACCGCGGCCATTGTCCGTCACGGAGACGGAGCCGTCGGCGTTCAGCGTGATGTCGATCCGGTCGCAATGGCCGGCCAGCGCCTCGTCGATCGCATTGTCGGACACCTCGAACACCATATGGTGCAGGCCCGATCCGTCGTCGGTGTCGCCGATATACATGCCGGGACGCTTACGCACTGCGTCCAGGCCCTTCAGCACCTTGATCGAGGAGGCGCCATATTCCGAATTCTGGGGTTCTGCCATGCCCATCATATAGGCATGGAGACCGTGCAACGGAAGCGAAATGGGATCAGGAAGCCGCGCTCGGCTCCACGCAATATCCTTCCGCCATCGGCGCGACGGCGCGACGATCCCCGAGGGTGAGGAACAGCAGCGCGGAAACGGCGAGAGCGGCGGCGGCGATGGCGAGGGGAATGGCATAGTCGCCGGTCGAATCGTGCAGCCGCCCGAACATCACCACCCCCGCCGACGTGCCGAACAGCGCCAGCGTCAGCAGCAGGCCATAAGTCTCGCCATAAGCGCGCACGCCGAACAGGCGCGCGGTAAGATAGGGCAGCAGATCGTTCTCCGCCCCGTTCATCAGCATCGCGAAGAAGACGAGGATCGCCATCGTCCAAACGTCCGCCGTCGGCAGCAGCAGCGCGGCGAAGGCCATGGCCGACACGCCCGCGAAGGCCGCCGCCGTCATCCGCGCGGGAAAGCGATCGACCAGCAGCCCGATCCCCAGCCGTCCGACGATCTGCGACACGCCGAAGCTGGTGACGAGCAGCGCCGCCTGCTCCAGCGTCAGCCCGCGATCGGTGCCGAAGGGGACGAGCTGCGTGATAAGCCCGACGCTGGCGATGTTCACCAGCGCCGCCGCCGCGCCCAGCCGCCAGAAGCGCGAATCGCGCCGCGCTTCCGAAGCGGTCATGCCGGCGAGCAGCTTCTCCGGTGCGATATCCTCCTTCACGCCGGCATGGTGCACCGGCCCGACCACCGCGCCGCGCAGCAGCAGCAGGATGAGCGGCAGCGCGATGCACACCACGGCGACGGCCATCGCGAGATAGCCCGAGCGCCAGCCGTAACGCGCGATCATCCATGCGACCACGGGCGAGAGCGCGAGCGTTGTGATCGACAGGCCGGAGGTCGCCACTCCCAGTGCGATGCCGCGATGCCGCACGAAGCGCGGCGCGATGATCCGGCCGTAGACCACCGCGCTCGTCCCCACCACGCTGAGCGCCGCGAAGAAGATGAACGCCCGATACGTCCAGATCGCGCCGTTGGAGAGCGTCATCGCCGCAAGCGAGGCCGCCAGCAGCAGCGAGGCCGCGACGATCACCGGCCGCGCGCCGACGCGGTCCGCGCGCCGCCCGATCAGCGGCACCAGCAGCGCGCTGACGAGGCCGACGCCCGCCGCCGTCGCAATGTCGCCCCGCGTCCAGCCGAACTCCGCCGTGATCCCGGGAACGAACAGGCTGGACAGATTCTGCATCAGGCCCGGGCCGAAGCCGATCCCGATCATCGCCGCGACGACGACGCGCCAGCCATGACGCCACTCGCCGCCATGCGCGGCTTCGTTTTCACTCTCCATGCGGGCGCAACGTAACGGCGCGCATCGCGGGGTAAAGCCCCGACATGCGATTTTCGGTTAGCTTACTATCTTTTCGGGGCCGTCGCCAGCAAGGTGGCGACCTTCGTCCTGAACTCGCGCAGCGCCTTGCCGGAAAGCACCGCCATGCTGGAAAGCGATACGCTGCGCGGATTGATCGACGCGCCGTTCTTCCAGACCTCCCAATGGAGGTGCGGGCCGGTGGAAAGGCCGGTCGATCCGACATAGCCGATCACCTGCCCGCGCTGCACGCGCTGGCCGGCGCGCACCGCGATGCGGCTCATATGGCCATAGCCGGTGGCGATGCCGCCGTTGTGCTTCAGCTTCACGAAATTGCCGTATCCGCCCGCGCGGCCGGCCTGCACCACCACGCCGTCCACGGCGGCGTGGATCGGCGACCCGTAAGGCGCGCCGATATCCATGCCCTTGTGCATCCGCATGAAGCCCAGCACCGGATGGAAGCGCTTGCCGTAGGTGGAGGTGACATGGCCCGCGACGGGCATGCCCATCGCGCCGCGCTGCTGGCTCTGGCCCTTCGCGTCCCACCATTGGCCGCCGTTGCCCCAGCGCACCAGCTCCACCTTGCGATGTCCCTGGTCGAGGCCCGCGAGCTGGAGCTGACCGATCTGCACCTCGCCCGTCTCGGCGCGGGCCTGATCGGCGATGATGTCGAAACGATCCCCGGCCCGCACGTCGCGCCCGATCGAGAGGCGGGAGGCGAGCGCCTTGATATAAGCCTCCACCAGCCGCGCCGGCGCGCCAGCCGCGCGCGCGGAGCGATAGAGGCTCGACCCCACCCGCCCGGTGATGCGCAGCGGCGTGCGGTCGATCGCGATCGGGTGCCGCTCCAGCACCAGCCCTTCGCCGGCGCGGTTCACCGCGAGGTTGAGATCGAATTTCGCGCGGAAGGCCAGCCGCTCCAGCGGCCGCGCCTCGCGCTTGTCGGCGCGGCGGCCGAGCGTGAGATCCAGCATCGTGCCGGAGGGGATGTCGCCCAGCCCCACCGCCTGCGACACGAGCGTGGCGGCGCGCGCAGCATCCGCCTTGCCCACCCCCGCGCGTTGCAGCACGGACGTGAATCGGTCGCCATCGCCCAGGGTCGCGGTCAGCTCCACGATCGGGCGTTCGGGCGTTTCGGCCAGCGGGCGGACGAGATCGCTCGCCGCCATCCGCCGCCCCGTGCCGCCGCCCAGCGCGAGCGGCGCGATGGCGAGCGTGCGGGCCTCCTCCCACGCGGAGCCGGTCAGCGGCGCGGCGACGCGGCCCGGCACCGGGCGCAGCCCCGGCGCGGTGAGGATCGCGGCGGCGCAGAGCGTGGCGCAGGTCAACAGCCCGCGCCACCATGTCAGCGATCCGATCTCCGCGCCGAGATCGGGCACCCAGTCGACATGGGAAAGATCGGCGCGAAAACGGTCATAGCGGGATTGCGGGGCAGGCGCGCGCGCGAACGCGCCAGCGCCACCGGCAAGCTCCAGCCCAGGCTGTTCGCGCAGAAACATGGCGAGGACGGTCCCCCTCGTGGCGTTCGGATGCC
>JAYRJH010000128.1:7202-7842 GCA_041906415.1 Sphingomonas sp.
TGAAGTGCTAAAGTCAAATTAACCCCGGAAACCATGGCTTTCGTTGCGGCGGGGCGTTCGCGCGATGCGGCGAAGCGGGAATGGTTGCATCGGTGCGCGATGCCCCCGATGTAAGAGCGGTCATGCGCGCTCCAGACCCTGCCCGCGTCACCGCGGTGCTCGGCCCGACCAATACGGGCAAGA
Organism: Sphingomonas sp.; assembly: GCA_041906415.1. Taxonomy (GTDB): domain Bacteria; phylum Pseudomonadota; class Alphaproteobacteria; order Sphingomonadales; family Sphingomonadaceae; genus Sphingomonas. Next base: position 7,386 of record JAYRJH010000128.1, read on the forward strand.
CCCACCTCGCCGTGGAGCGGATGGCCGCCCATTCCAGCGGCATGATCGGCTTCCCGCTGCGGCTGCTCGCGCGCGAGGTCTATGACCGCGTGGTGGCGATGAAGGGGGCGGATCGCGTCGCCCTCATCACCGGCGAGGAGCGCATCGTGCCGAAGGACGCGCGCTGGTTCCTCTGCACGACCGAGAGCATGCCGACCGATCTGGACACCGCCTTCGTCGCGCTGGATGAAGCGCAGCTCGGCGCGGACCCGGAGCGCGGGCACGTCTTCACCGATCGCCTGCTCCACGCGCGCGGGCGGGAGGAGACGATGATCCTCGGCTCCGACACGTTGCGCCCGGTGATCCGCCATCTCGTGCCGCGCACGGAGATCGTGGAGCGGCCGCGCTTCTCGACGCTCAGCTATGCCGGCGCGAAGAAGATCAGCCGCCTGCCGCGCCGCTCCGCGATCGTCGCCTT
>JAYRJH010000129.1:0-2599 GCA_041906415.1 Sphingomonas sp.
CTCCACCGAGGCGTCGGCGGCGAGCATCTTCGCCATGTTCGCTTCCGCGCCATTGGGCTTTCCCGCCTCGTAGAGGCGCGCGGCCTCATGCACCATCAGCTCGGCCGCGCGCATGTTGGCGTAGGCGCGCGCGATCGGGAAGGAGATGCCCTGGTTCCTGCCGATCGCGCGGCCGAAGACGTGGCGCTCGCCGGCATATTCGACCGATTTCCTCGTGAACCATTTCGCGTCGCCGACGCATTCCGCCGCGATCAGCGTGCGCTCCGCGTTCATGCCGGACAGGATGTAGCGGAAGCCCTTGCCCTCCTCGCCGAGCAGGTTGGCGGCGGGGATGCGCATGTTGTCGAAGAACACTTCCGTCGTCGCGTGGTTCATCATCGTGCGGATCGGGCGGATGGCGAGCGACCCGTCGGCCAGCGCCTGCTTCATGTCGACGATGAAGGTGGATAGCCCCTCCGTCTTCTTCACCACCTGATCGCGCGGCGTGGTGCGCGCGAGCAGCAGCATCAGGTCCGAATGTTCGGCGCGGCTCGTCCAGATCTTCTGGCCGTTGACGACGTAGTGATCGCCGTCGCGCACCGCCGTGGTGCGCAATGCGGTGGTGTCGGTGCCGCTGGTCGGCTCGGTCACGCCGAAGGCCTGCAGGCGCAGTTCGCCGGTCGCGATCTTCGGCAGATAGGCGCGCTTCTGCTCCTCCGATCCGTGGCGCAGGATCGTGCCCATCGTATACATCTGCGCATGGCACGCGCCTCCGTTGCAGCCTTCCGCCTGGATCGTCTCGAGGATCGCCGCCGCCGCTGTGAGGCCGAGGCCGGAGCCGCCATATTCCTCCGGGATCAGCACGGAGAGATAGCCGGCCTCCGTCAGCGCCTTTACGAAGGCCGTCGGATATTCGCGCTTCGCATCCAGCTCGCGCCAGTATTCGCCGGGGAATTCGGCGCACAGCCGGCGCACGCCCTCGCGGATCTCGGGAAAATCCTCGCTGTCATAGGGGCTGAGATTCATCGCGATTCCCTGAATATGCTCACGCCTGCGGCGCGATGCCCGCCGTCAGGACGCGCAGCACATTTCCGCCCATCACCTTGCGGATCTCGTCATCGGAAAATCCGATATCCATCAGCGCCTGCGTGACGGCCACCACCTGGCTCGCGTCGAATCCCGTGGTCACGGCGCCGTCGAAATCCGATCCCAGCCCGACATGATCGATCCCCACCAGATCGCGGACATGCGCGATCGCCTTCGCCACATCGGCCGGATTGTTCGAGCAGATCGCCGCATCCCAATATCCGATGCCGATCACGCCGCCGGTCCGCGCGATGCCGCGAATCTCGTCGTCGGTCAGGTTGCGGTTGACCTTGCAGGTCGCCTGCACCCCGCCATGGCTGGAGACAAGCGGCCGCCGCGCCATCGCGATCACCTCGGCCACCGTTTCATGGCTGGCATGGGCGACGTCCACGATCATCCCCAGCTTCTCCATCCGCGCGACCGCCTGCCTACCGAGCGGCGTCAGGCCGCCCTTCCTCGTGCCGTGCATCGAGCCGGCGACGTCATTGTCGAAGAAATGCGCCAGTCCCGCCATGCGGAAGCCGGCGGCATACAGCCGGTCGAGGTTGTCGAGCCGCCCCTCCAGATCCTGCAACCCTTCGATCGACAGCATCGCGCCCACCACGGGCTTGCCCGCGCGCCGGTCGGCCATCAGCCTTTCCAGATCGGCGGAGGTGGTGACGAGCCGCATTTGCCCGTCCGATCGCGCGGCGAAGCGCTTCAGCTTCGCGGCATGATAGAGCGAGCGTTCGAGCAGCGAGTTCCACGTCCGGGGCGGCTGGAGATCGGCGATCACCAATGTGGTGATATTGTCCGTGTCGCCCGAATTGCCGTCGTAATTCTGGTTCCTGGGCGTCTTGGTGACGGAGGAGAAGACCTGAAGCGCGTAATGACCGGCCTGGAGGCGCGGCAGATCGACCTGCCCGCGGTCCGAGCGCTTCAGCAGGTCGCGCTTCCACAACAGGCTGTCGGCGTGCATGTCAGCCACGTCGAGCGTCTTTTGCAGCGCTTCGGCGCGAGGGCTGATCTTCATCGGCACGGGCACCACCCTGTTCATCGATTTCTCGACGATCCCCGGCGCGAACAGGAAGAACGCCGCCACGCAAAGCACGAGCGCGATCGATATGATGATGCCTGCCTTGCGGGCCATTTGCTTCTCTCCCCCAGGATTGCGCCGACGTTCGCGCCGCGTTCGATACGGCTTTTGGGGCAGGTCCGCGCCGCGGACAAGCCCCCTGGGCGGCGGCGCGGCCGGGCGGGGAACCGCGCGGTCTAGCGGGATGGGGCGGCATCGCAAATGCTTGTCCGGCAGGCGAAGCAAAGGGAGAGTTTTCGCGCTGGTTTCGCCGGGGCCGATTCCGGAAACAACTGCGGATGGCGAGCATCCGTCAATGATATAACATATCTATTATTATGTAAGTTCGTAAACTAAGTAAAAATAGACATTAAATTACAATTATATTACATCATTTGAAATTGCGTTTGCCGCCGTTTCGGTTTCAAATTCATATCGAACGCGCGGCGTCGGCCGCGCGGACATTGGGGGCGGGCGATT
>JAYRJH010000129.1:2609-7821 GCA_041906415.1 Sphingomonas sp.
CCCATCCCGATTTGGGGGGGCGGAAACATGATTATTCGCGGAAAGCGCCGTGTGCTGGCGTCCGGTATCCTGATCGGCGTTTCGCCGTTCGCTTTTTCCACCGCGTTGCAGGCCCAGACGGCGGAGGCTCCCCCTCCGTCCGAAGCGCCCCCGCCCGCGCCCGGGAACGACAGCGAGATCGTCGTCACCGCGCTGAAGCGCGCCACCAGCATCCAGCAGACGCCGCTCGCGATATCGGCGGTGAGCGCGGAGACGCTGACCAAGCAGAACATCACGGATTCCACGGCTCTCAGCCGCGTCTCGCCGGGCCTCCAGATCAATGAGAACGCCAACGGCGGCAGCCGCGTCATCATCCGCAACCTCTACGCCACGGGCGAGGCGCTGGTCGGCATCTATTACGACGACGTTCCGCTGAGCGGCACCGGCGGCGTCTCGAACGACGCCGGCGGCACGCAGCCGAACCTGCGCCTGTTCGACGTGGAGCGCGCGGAGGTGCTGCGCGGCCCGCAGGGCACGCTCTACGGCGCAAGCTCGATGGGCGGGACGATGCGGATCATCTTCGCCAAGCCGAAGCTGGACATCTATGAAGGCGCGATCGACGCCCAGCTTAACACCGCCGCGCAGAGCAACGGCGGCCTGGGCCGGCAGGTCAACGGCATGGTCAACGTGCCGGTCATAAACGGGGTGCTGGGCGTCCGCGCGGTCGGCTATTACGACCGGACCGCCGGCTATGTCGACAATACGGTGCTCGGCCTCAGCAACATCAACGCGAACAAGAGCTACGGCGGCCGTGTTACGGCGCGGATCAAGCCGGCCGACAACGTCACCATCGACCTGATGGCCGTCTACCAGAACCGGAAGGGCGCGAGCTCGAGCTGGAACTATACCGAATATCAGCTCACCGGGAAGAGATACGATCAGCCGTTGCTGATGCGCCAGCCTCAGGAAGACAGGATGAAGCTGTTTTCAGGCACGCTGAACTGGGACATGGATTTCGCGACGCTGACGGTGGCCGGCTCCTATACCGATCGATTGCTGCAATATAAGTTCGACTACACGCCGTATTTCTCGCGCTGGCAATCGGTGAACAACACGCGCGGGCTGGTTCCGGCCTATACCGGTTCGCCCACGGCCATTCCCGGCTATGCGGCGTTCCTGAAAGACTGCAACACGGGCTATGTGCTGGGCACGACCTGTAACGGCGCGGGTTATCAGCAACTGGTCAACAGCTACGGCAACAGCACGACCTATCAGCCGCAGTCGAACAAGACGTCCACCGAGGAAGTGCGGCTTGCCGATGACCGGAACGCCTTCAAATGGACGGTCGGCTTCTACCACAGCTACCGCAAGAACTATACCCGATCCATCCTCAGCCCGACCGATCCGGTGACGGGCATCCAGCTCTATCCGATCGGCTATCCGGCCGGGGACACCTATATGGTCGGCGTCGACAATGTGGGCCTCGATCGCACCATCGACGACCGGCTGGAGCAATTCGCGGGATTCGCGGAAAGCACGTGGGACATCACCAGCAAGCTGAGCATCACCGGCGGCATCCGCTATTTCAAATACAAGAAGAACACCACCTCGGCCGTCATCATCCCCAGCTACATCGCCGGCAACAGCCGCCAGGCGCCGCTGACCACCGGCGGCGACGAGAACGGAACGCTGCTGAAGTTCGGCGCCAACTACAAGTTCAACCGCGACGCGATGTTCTACTTCTCCGCCACGCAGGGTTATCGTCCCGGCGGCGTGAACCAGACCCTTGGCCTGCCGAGCTATGCGGCGACCTACAGCGCGGATCAGGTCTGGAACTATGAGGCCGGCTTCAAGACCTCATGGTTCGATCGCAAGGTGGTGCTGAACATCGATGCCTTCCGCATGGACTGGACGAACATGCAGATCTCGGCGTCGTACAACAACGCCTTCAGCTTCATCACCAACAGCTCCAGCGCGGCGCAGATCCAGGGCATCGAGTTCGACACGGCCTTTTATCTGGTCGATCGCCTCTCGCTGAAGGTGTCCGGCAGCTATATCGACGCCAAGCTGAAGGGCGACCAGTCGCTGCCGAACGGCATCACCCCTTGCCCCATTCCGTTCGTGCCCGGCACCACCGGCTGCGCGACGGTCAGCGCGGGCAAGGCGGGCAACTCGATCCCCTATTCGCCGAAATGGACCCTTCAGGCGAGCGCGGACTACAGCACGCCGATCGGCGACGATCTGGAGATCATCTATCACGGCGACCTCAGCTATCGCAGCAGCGCGCTGACCACCTACAACCTGCCGCTCTATGCGGCGGCCTATCCGAGCGGCCCGGCCGGGACGCCGGGGGGCGCGGCGCTCTATACGCTGCCCGGCTTCGCGACCGTCGGCCTGCGGCTGGGCCTGGAGAAGGATCAGGGCCGCTGGGGCGTCTATCTGTTCGCGAACAACCTGTTCAACTCGATCGGCCTCACCAGCCTGTCGAACGGGCAAGGGAGCGCGACGCAGCTCGGCTGGAAATATAACGGCGCGGTCATCAAGCCGAACTACGCCGTCACCACCGCGCCGCGCGTCGTGGGCGTGCAGTTCATGGCCAAGTTCCGCTAAGTCGCACGGGGGAAAACAGATATGAAATCGGGATTCGCACGAGGATGCGCGGTCGCCGCGCTGATCGGCGGCGTGTTCTGCGGGGGGCAGGCCCTCGCGAAGGATGTCGTGATCCACGCCGGCAAGCTGATCGACGGCGTATCGGCCACGCCGAGGACGAAGGTGTCGATCCTGATCCATGACGATCGCATCACCGGCGTGCAGAACGGCTTCGTGACCCCGGCGGGCGCGGAGGTGATCGACCTTTCGGCCAGGACGGTGCTGCCCGGCTTCATCGAATGTCACGACCATATCTCCTCGACCGGCGATCGCCGCCCGCTCAACCGTTTCACGCAGACGAGCGGCGACGCCACGATCGCCGCCGTCGGAAATGCGCGGCGCGAGATCGAGGAAGGGTTCACCACGGTGCGCGATCTCGGCTCCGACGGGATTTCCGCTCCGGCGCTGATCCGCGCGATCAATGCCGGGCAGATCGTTGGTCCGCGCTACTGGACGGCATTGCAGGCGATGGGGCCGACCGGCGGCCATTCCGATCGCCGCAACGGCCTCAGCCCCGCGGTTTCCATCGAGGGGCGGGAGGCCGCGATCATCGACGGGCCGGAGGACGCGGTGGTGAAGGTGCGCCAGCATCGCCGCAACGGCGCGACGGTCATCAAGATTATGCCTTCGGGCGGGGTCGCCTCGATCGGCGACGATCCCAATCACATGACGATGACGGACGCGGAGATGAAGGCCGCGATCGATACCGCGCATGAGCTGGGGCTGAAGGTCGCGGCCCATGCGCACGGCAAGCAGGCGATCGACCACGCCATTCTGGCCGGCGTGGATTCGATCGAGCACGGCACCTATTCCGATGCCGAAAGCTACAGGCTGATGAAGGAGCATGGCACCTTCCTCGTGCCCACGCTGCTCGTCGCGGACGCCATCTACCAGAATGCCGTCAAGCATCCGGAAACCCTGCCGCCGACGGTGGCGGAAAAGGCGATCGCGGTGACGCCGACGATGATCGGGAACGCCGGCCGCGCCTACAAGGCCGGCGTCAAGATTGCGTTCGGCACCGATCAGGGGGCGACCTCGGATCGCAACAAGGCGGAGGAGTTCGCGCTGCTGGTGAAGGCGGGCCTTACGCCGATGGACGCGATCTTCACCGCCACCCGCAACGCAGCCGAACTGATCGGCACGCCGCAGGATATCGGATCGGTCCAGACGGGCCGCTACGCCGATATCGTCGCGGTGGAGGGCGATCCGCTTGCCGACATCACCACGCTCCAGCGTGTCGAGTTCGTCATGAAAGGCGGCGAGGTGCTCAAGACTGGCGGAAGGATGGTTCGATGAACGGCGGAAAGAAAATGGCGGGCGCGCTGCTCGGCGCCTGCGCGCTGCTGGCAATGGCCCCGGCGGCGGCCGCCAAGGATGTCGTGATCCACGCCGGCAAGCTGATCGACGGCGTATCGGCCACGCCCAGGACGAAGGTGTCGATCCTGATCCACGACGATCGCATCACCGGCGTGCAGAACGGCTTCGTGACCCCGGCGGGCGCGGAGGTGATCGATCTTTCGGCGAAGACGGTGCTGCCCGGCTTCATCGATGCGCACGATCATATCTCGATGGACGCGGATTGGGGCGTGATCAACCGCTTCACCCGCAACGATGCCGATGCGGTGATCATCGCGATCCGCAATGCCCAGCGCGATATCGAGCAGGGCTTCACGGCGGTCCGCGATTGCGGCTCGGGCAGCGTGGAGGCGCCCGCGCTGAAGCGCGCGATCGCGGCCGGGCAAGTGATCGGTCCGCGCATCTGGACGGCGATGCAGCCCCTGTCCGCCACCGGCGGCCACTCCGACCCGCAGAACGGGATGCAGGAAGGCATCCATTTCGACGGTCGCGAGCTTTCGATCGTCGACGGGGCGGAGGATGGCGTGGTGAAGGTGCGCCAGCACCGCCGCGACGGCGCGGACCTCATCAAGATCATGCCTTCAGGCGGGGTCGGCTCGATCGGCGACGATCCCAATCACATGACGATGAGCGACGCGGAGATGAAGGCCGTCGTCGACACGGCGCATTCGCTGGGCCTGAAGGTCGCGGCGCACGTCCACGGCAACAAGGCGATCAATCACGCCATCATCGCCGGCGTGGATTCGGTGGATCACGGCACCTATGCGGACGCCGAAAGCTACAGGCTGATGAAGGAGCACGGCACCTTCCTCGTGCCTACCCTGCTCGTCGCGGACTGGATCTACCAGACGGCGGTGAAGACGCCGGAGAAGCTGCCGCCGACCGTGGCGGAAAAGGCGATCGCGGTGACGCCCACGATGGTGGGCAATGCGGGCCGCGCCTACAAGGCGGGCGTGAAGATCGCGCTCGGCACCGATTTCACCGGCCTTGGCGATCGCAACAAGGCGGAGGAGTTCGCGCTGCTGGTGAAGGCTGGGCTGACGCCGATGGATGCGATCTTCGCCGGCACCCGCAACGCCGCCGAACTGATCGGCGCGTCGAAGGATATCGGATCGGTCCAGGCTGGCCGCTATGCCGATATCGTCGCGGTGGACGGCGACCCGCTGGCGGACATCACCACGCTGCAGCATGTCGCCTTCGTGATGAAGCGCGGCGACGTGGGGACGAA
>JAYRJH010000130.1:0-7817 GCA_041906415.1 Sphingomonas sp.
CTGGCGTGGCCGCGCGTCGTAGCCGGATGGGCGCGAACGCCCCCCATCCGGCTACGACGCGGCGACGGCGGCCTTGGTCGCAAACACCTCTTCCCGGCGCGCGGGCACGCGCAGGCCGCTCCTCAAATCGCCGATTTTCGAGGAGGATCTTTATGCGTCAGGTTCAGATTTCGATGCTGGCCGGGCTGGCGACCGCGTCGTTGCTCGCCCCGGCCCCGCTTCATGCCGGCAAGGCGGCCGAGCCGCCGCCGTTCGAAACGGTGAAGGCCGGCGATCGCGACATGAGCTGCGAGGCGCTCGCCGCCGAGATCAACGCGCTCGACGGCCAGCGGCAGGCCGCCGGCGCGGGCGCGAGGAAGAAGAAGGGCGGGCTGGGCTTCCTGAAGATGCTGGGGGCGGCAAGCCCGATATTGGGCGTGGCCGGCAGCGGCGGCGCGGTTGCCTCCAGCGCGATGGGCGCGGCCGGATCGGTCGCGGGCGGGATGGCGGCGGGAAGCGGCAACGCGGAGGACATGATGCTGAGGAGCCAGCGCAAGCAGCGGCTGATGGGCATCTTCGACGAACGCAAATGCTGATCGCCGCCCGGCGGGATGGCGCAACCCGTCCCGCCGTGGCGGCGGCGTTCCTTCAGGCCGGCGGGTCGCCCGAATCCAGCCATGGACGGACGCTCCGCCGCGCCGCCACGCCGGCCCAGGCGATCGCGCCCAGCAACAGGCAGGCGATCTGCGGCGGGGTGCCGGCCTCGCCCAGCCGGAAATGGGCGCAGATGGCGCCGCCGAGGAATCCGGTGACGAGGATCGCGCCGATCAGCGCCGTGCGCGGTATCGCATAGAACAGGATCGCGACCGCGAGGATCGCCGCGATCGCGGGCGCCTGCCGCGGGTCGAAGCCGGTCGCGGCGAATTCCCGCGCCAGGCTTTCCGGCCGGAAGGCCATCGTGGCCGCATCGGCCCCCAGCAGCAGGATCGTCACCGCGCGGAGCGCCAGCCCCAGCTTGTTGCGTGCCGTCATCGTCTTTCCTCCCTTCATATCGCAAGGAAGAAGGCGTCAGCACATGTCGGCGAAGCGCCGCGATCCGCGCGCGACCAATTCCGACGCCCGCGCGACCGGGAAAGCCCGCGTCCGGGGAATTCGACCAACATGGACATCGGCGCGACGAAGACGGTCGGCGCATCGGCCGCGCCATGATATGTTGCGGCGCGTGAACCGGGCTTCATCTCCTTCGCCATGGCGGCGCGAATTCGCGATCGGCGCGGTGCTGACCGTGCTGCTGTGGATCATGGCGCTGGTGCTGTGGGCGGCGCAGGACATCGCGTCCGGCCAACGCCTGCCGGACGGGCTGAGGCTGCTGCTCGCCGCGACCTTCGCGATCGGGCTGCTGTTTTCCGCCACGCTGGCGGGGTTCATCGTGCTGGCGCGGCGGATGCGCAAGCCGCCGATGATCGCCGCCATCGCCCTGTTCACCATGGTGATCGCGCTGCTGCACGGCCTGATCGACGCCTGCCTGCTGAAGATGCTCGGCCCCGAACTTGGGGTCAGGCCGATGCCGCTGGCCGAGCTGTTCAACCGCGGGCTGATGCCGTTCGTGCTGATCTACGGCCTCTACGCCGTGGCGCTGGGGCTGATGCTGAGCGAGAAGGCGATGCGGGACAGCGAAAGGCGGCTCGCGGATGCGCGCGGCGCCGCGCAAAGCGCCGAGCTGGCGGCGCTGCGCTTTCAGCTCAATCCGCATTTCCTGTTCAACACGCTGAACGCGATATCGTCGCTGATCGTCACCAGCCGCAACGCGGAGGCGGACCGGATGACGATGAAGCTGTCCGATTTCCTGCGCCTGACGCTCGAGGCCGACCCGGAGGCGGAGGTGACGCTGGACGAGGAGCTGGCGACCACCCAATCCTATCTGGATATCGAGGCGGTGCGGTTCGCGGAGCGGCTGAACGTGGTGTTCGAATGTCCCGCCGACCTGCTCGAAGCCTGTGTGCCGAGCTTCCTGCTGCAGCCGATCGTGGAGAATTCGATCAAATATGCCGTGCTGCCGTCGCGCCGCACCGTGACGCTGGCGGTGCGGGCGAGCCGGGCGGGCGACATGCTGCGGCTGGTGATCGAGGACGACGGCGGGCAGGCGTTCGGCAACCAGCCGGCGGGCGGCACCGGGCTGGGGCTGCGCAACGTGCGGCGGCGGCTGGCCGCTTTCTATGGCGAGAAGGGCGATCTGGACGTGACGGCGACCGATCGCGGCTTCGCGGTGGCTCTCACGCTGCCGCTGCGGCTCGCCACGCTGGCGGAGGCGGCGTGATGCGCGTCCTGCTGGTCGACGACGAGCCGCTGGCGATCGAGCGGATGCGCGTGGCGCTGGCCGGCGTGGCCGATGCCGAAGTGGTCGGCAGCGCGCGCGATGGCGAGGAGGCGGGGCGGCAGATCGCGGCGCTCGATCCCGATCTGGTGCTGCTCGACGTGCAGATGCCGGGGGTGACGGGTATGGACCTCGCGCGCAAACTGGCCGACGCCCCGGCGCGGCCGGAACTGGTGTTCGTCACCGCCTTCAACGATTTCGCGATGGAGGCGTTCGACGTCGAGGCGGTCGATTACCTGCTGAAGCCGGTGAGCTTCGATCGCCTGCGCATGGCGATAGACCGCGTGCGCCGCCGCCGCGCGCTGCCGGATGCCGAGGCGCGGGATCATGCGGCGGAGACGCGGGCGGCGGAGGACGGCGACGGCCGCTACGACGACGGCATATGGGTGCCGGGGCGGCAGGGCGCGGTGCGCGTGCCGATCGAGACGATCGACCGGATCGAGGCGGCGCGCGACTACGTGCTGCTCAACACGCCCGTCAGGAGCTATATCCTGCGCGCGCGGATGAACGACATCGAGCGGCGCATCGATCCGCGCCGGATGGTGCGCATCCACCGTTCGCACATGGTCCGCATCGACAGCGTGGTGGGGATCGAGCGGCCGGGGAAGGGAGCGCTGCGGCTGGTGCTGAACGACGGCGCGAACCTGCAGGTCGGCCCCAATTACCAGCCGCAGGTGGTGCGCGCGCTCCGGCTTTGAAGCGCGGGGCCGCCTTGTCGCGCGCCGGGCGGGGCCGGTCGCAACCCTTTTTACGCCCCGCCTCCGATCGATGCACGGGAAGGCATGAGCAGGATCAGATCATCGCATCCGAAGCGCTGGCCGGTCAGCCCCTTCGTGGCTGGCGCGGCCGTGCTGTTCTTTCCGTCCGTGGCGGGCGGCGCTTCGGGGGAGGACCGGGCGGCCGGGCTGATCGCGGCCGAGCGCGCCTTCGCGGCGGATGCCGGACGGATCGGGATCACGCCGGCGTTCCGCGCGCATGTCGCGCCCGACGCGATCCTGATCCGGCCCGATCCGGCGCCCGCGCTGCCGGTGCTGGCGAAGGAGGTCGATGCGCCCGGCGTGCGGCTGGATTGGCAGCCCGCGATCGCCGCCATCGCGCGCTCCGGCGATCTTGGCTTCACCACCGGGCCTTATCGCCTCACTCATAAGGACAAGGCGCTATACGGCCGCTTCCTGACCATCTGGGAACGCGGCGCGGACGGGAAGTGGCGCTGGTATATCGACCATGGATTGCCCCCCGTCTCCACCGTTCCGCTGGAGCCGGCGCCTGCGACCGTCGCCGTGCTGCGGCGGGGGCTGCCCGCCAGGGGGCGGCGGACGCCCGGCGCGGCGGAGGCCGACGCCGCCCTCAACGCGGCGATCGTCGCGCGCGGCACGGGGGCGGTGGCCGCGCATCTCGCGCCCGACGGGCATCTCCTTCGCCTAGACCAGGGGATGGTGAGGGTCGATCAGGGCGTCCCGGCGAGCGGGGCGGAGACGCTCGGCATCCGCGCCTCGGCGGCGGGCGATCTCGCCGCCAGCTACGGACGGCTGAGCCTGACCGACGGCGGGCAATCGCATTATTACGTGCGCATCTGGCGGCGCGATCGCGCGGGATGGCGCTTGCTGGTCGACCAGATCAACTAGAGTTTCCGCGCCGGCACGGGTTTCGCTCCGGGGCTTCCCCTTTCCGGAGCGATCGGGGGCGGTCCGTTCGCGGGCCGCCCCCTTTTTTTGCGCGAGCGACCGCCGGACGCGCCGGTCCGGCTTCGTCGCCGGATGATCCGGGCCGGTCGCAAAGCGGCGGCGGCGCATGTCCGGTCCATTTTAGCGCGCCCCGGTTCGACGCGCGCATGCGCACCAAAGCAGGGGTAATCATGAACAGCAGCATTCTTCCGGGCGCCGCCCGGCGCACTTCCATCGGCGGCCGCCGCGCAGCATTGTTGCTCGGCACGGCGTTCGCGCCGCTGGCGATCGGCTTCGCCGCGCAGGCGCAGGCCGCCGGACAGACCGTGATCCTGGAGGAAGGGAAGCCGCCTGTCGCGGTGGCGCTGGGCGCGGGCGACGATCGCGTGGTGGTGGATATCGCGCGGGTCGACGCGGACAGCGGCGTGCTCGACCTCACCGGGCTGACCACCGGCCCCGTCACCGACGCGGGCGGCCGCGACAGCGTGTGGCTGCGCGCTACCAGTAGCCAGACGCGCAACGCCGTGTTCACCGAGCCAAGGGGGGATACGACGCAGCAGTTCGTGCGCGCGGATTCGGCCAGCGGCACGCCGTTCGACGGCGGCGCCGTCTATGAGGCGTCGGGGAACGACACCGTGCTGACGCTGGAGAACCGCTCGCGCTCGCCGATCCCGAGCGATCCGTCGAAGCTGCCGAACAATGCGATGATGACCCTGCGGCACGGCCCGCTGCAATTCGCCGGCGACGGCACGATCGTCCTGACCTTCTCGCTCAATTCGTCCGATCAGCCGGATGCGACGCAACAGGCGATCCGCGTGCTGCCCGGCTCCACCTCGCAGGATCAGGGCACGGGCGGCGACGGCAAGCTGGCGCTGGTGCTGGACGCCGACGTCGGCGGGGACAGCGCGCTTGCCGGGCTGATCGACGTGCGCAACGCGGAATCGCTGCGGCTGACGAGGAATTCGCGCGTCCAGATCCTGGAAGGCACCGCGATCGTCGGCGGCAAGGCCGATATCATCCTCGACGCCAACAGCTGGGTCAATTCGACCAATGCGGCCTTCCCGGACGTCACGTTGATCAAAAGCTCCGGCCGCGTGTTCAACTCGACCAGGATCAGCGTCGGCGGCCAATATGGCAGCCCCACGGCGGAAGGCGTCGCGGTGCGGCTGGAGGGCGGCAAGCTCTACAACGGGCTGACGGAGGCGGAATCCGGCACGGGCGCGGTCAGCGGCGGCATCGGCAACATCATCGGCGGCGGCACCGGGGTGCTCGCGGCGAGCGGCGACAATTATATCGAGAATGTCGGCGATATCCGCGCCAGCACCGGCGCGGCAGTGAAGAGCCTGCGCGGCACCTCCGTGCTGCGCAACGCGGTCTGGACCTTCTCGAAGGGCGGCGGCACGCGGGCGGGCACGATCACCGGCGGCATGGTCGACGGGCGCCAGATCGCCTATCAGGGCGGCGACGGCACCGACATGGTGGTCAATTCCGGCACGATCACCGGCGACGTCGATCTGGGCGACCGCGAGGATATGTTCCTCTACACCGGCGCCGCCAACGGCGTGACCGGCGCGATCGAGGGCGGGGCGGGGCTGGACGGCTATGGCCGCTCCTTCAGCGCCAGCGCGACGCACACGCTGTCGAACGACATCCTCGGCAACGGCAACAGCGGCTTCGAGATGCACGGCATCGAGGCGGCGGGCGGCGACACGACCGTCACGGTCGCGGCGGCGGGCACGCTTGACGCGGGGCTGATGCTGGTCGGCGACGGCTCCGTCGTCAACACGGCGAACATCGCCGCGAGCGGTTTCGGCGTCTACATCCGCGACATCGCCAATGTGGCGCGCGGGATGCGCTTCACCAATCGCGGCGACGTGGTGAGCGAGAAGGGCGTCTATGCCCGCACCGGCATCACCGGCTTCGTGAACGAGGGGCTGATCCGCGCGACGGACGGCAACGGCGTGTTCTTCAACATCGGCGAGCTGGGGCGGCCGATCTCCACGATCCAGTTCCGCAACGCCGGCACGATCGAAACCGCCTCCGATTACGATTACGCGCTGGGGATGCAGTTCGACGCGACGAACGCGCAGGGGCCGCTCGCCGACGTCGTCAACACCGGCACGATCCGCAACGGCGGCGCGCGCGAATCCTTCAATGATTACGAGCAGTTCGCCGTCCGCCTGACCGACATCAGCGGTGGGGACAACCTGTTCCGCCTCAGCAACGACGGCGTAGTGGAAACCACGGGACGAGGCGTGACCGCCGTGTCGCTGGAAGGCGCGCGGAGCGATGTGGTCAACAGCAGGACGATCCGCGCCGGGGGCATGGGCGCCAGCGGCATACGGATCAAGGCCGATCGCAGCCCCGACCAGCCGACCATCGTCGCGTCGCTCGTCAACAGCGGCACGATCAGCGCCAATGGCGGCGCGTGGATCAACGCCGACAACAATGACGCGCTGGTCAACGTCGCGGTCGGCATGTCGCTGTCGGGCGCGAACGCGCGCGGGCGGCTCGTCAACAGCGGGACGATCGAGGCGATGGGGTCCGGCTCCAGCGCGGTCGTCGCCATCGACGACGGCCTTTCGGGCGCGGTCTTCACGCTGGACAATGACGGCACGATCCGCGGCCAGGCGGAGACCCTGTTCGGCGAGGACCAGGGCGTGCCCGATTCCTATCGCCGGCTGGCGGGGGCGATCCATACCGTCGGCACGGTCGACACCGTCACCAATCGCGGCCTGATCCAGGGCAATGTCGATCTGGGCGACTTCGACGACGTGTTCCGCAACCACGGCCGGCTGGAGGGCGACCTGCGGCTCGGCGAGGGCAACGACACCTATGTCTTCGGCGGCGGGAGCAGCCTGACCGGCACGGCCGACGGCGGGAACGGTTTCGACACGATCGCGGTCGATCTTACCGGCGATACGGCCAAGCGGATCGACGCCAGCCGGTTCCTCGGCTTCGAGGCGCTGGCGGGGCTGCGCGACACCGCCGGCCCCGGCAGGGTTTCGGTGTTCGGCAATTTCGACGCGCAATCGCTCGCGATCGACAATATCGCGTTGAGCATCGATGCCGGCGACACCGTGTCCTCCGCCGGCGGCGCGACGGTCAACACCTTCACCGGCGGCGACGGGCGGGAGGCGATCGACAATGCCGGCACGATCGTGGGCGGCCTCGCGATGGGCGGGGGCGACGACACGCTCAGCAACAGCGGCACGATCGGCGGCAGCGTCGACATGGGCGCGGGCAATGATGTCGTCGTCAATTCCGGCCGGATCGAGGGCGACCTGAACCTCGGCGACGGCGACGACCGCTATGTCGCGCTGGCCGGCGGGATCGTCACCGGCGACATCGACGGCGGCACGGGCGACAACACCTTCGTCTTCCGCCTGGCGGGAGCGGATGGCGAGATTCCGGGCTCGGTGCTGAATTTCAACTCGTTCGGCGCCTATGGCCCCGGCACGCTGAAGGTGAACCTCGACAGGGGGCAGGATTACCGCAATCTCGAATTGCTGGAAGGCGCGAACCTCATCCTGTCGGGCACGAACGGCTCGGTCGGCAACGTGATCGGCGACGACAGCGCGCAGACCGTCACGATCGACGGCGCGCTGACCGGCGGCGTCTCGCTGGGCGGCGGGGACGACACGCTCAACATGACGCTCTCGGGCCTGCTGGAAGGCGCGCTGGACGGCGGCGCGGGGACGGACACGCTGAACCTCGCGCTCACCGGGGATTCGACGATCAAGGGCATGTACGGCTTCGAGATCGCGAACATCTCCGGCGACGCGAAGCTGACGCTGGCG
>JAYRJH010000131.1:0-7793 GCA_041906415.1 Sphingomonas sp.
ATCCAAAGCCGCAAAAGTCATCGCCCGTGATTCTGGATGCCGGGTCAAGCCCGGCATGACGATGGCAATGTTCAGGACTTCATCCGTCTCGACCCGAAGCGAATCGCAGCACCAGCGCCCCCGCCAGCGCGGAGAGGAGCGAGCCGAGCAGCACGCCGACCTTCACCTCCGCCGCCAGTGCCGCGTCTCCGGGGAAAGCGAGGTCGCCGATGAACAGGCTCATCGTGAAGCCGATACCGGCAAGCAGCGCCATGCCGTAGAGCTGCATCCACCCCGCGCCGGCGGGCCGCGCGGCGATCCCCAGCCGCGCCGCGCCCCAGATGCCGCCGAACACGCCGATCTGCTTGCCGAGGAACAGGCCCAGCGCCACCGCCGGCACCAGAGGCTCCGCCAGCACGTTCCAGCCGATTCCGCCCAGCGGCACGCCGGCATTGGCGAAGGCGAACAGAGGCACGATTCCGAAGGCGACCCATGGCGACAGCGTATGTTCCAGCCGGTGCAGCGGCGATTCGGGCGTGCGGGTGAAGGGGATGAAGACGGCCGTCGCCACGCCGGCGATCGTGGCGTGGACGCCCGATCCCAGCACGCACAGCCATAACAGGCCGCCGACCGCCAGATACGGCCACAAGGCCCGCACCCTGCGCCGGTTCATCACATAGAGCGCCGCCAGCGCCACCGCCGCGCCTGCCAGCGCAACGGCGTGGATCTGCTCCGTATAAGCGATCGCGATGATCGCCACGGCTCCCATGTCGTCCACGATCGCGATGGTGGTGAGCAGCAATTTGAGCGACGGGGGCACGCGCCGGCCCAGCATCGCCATCACCCCGATCGCGAAGGCGATATCCGTCGCCGCCGGAATCGCCCAGCCGCGCTGGAGGTCGTGGCGGCCTCCGATCGCGAGCAGATAGACGAGCGCGGGCACCGCCATCCCCGCCGCCGCCGCGATGAACGGCAGGCGGCGCTGGTCCGCGCGGGCGAGGCGGCCGTCCACGAACTCGCGCTTGATCTCCAGCCCGACGAGCAGGAAGAACAGGGCCATCAGCCCGTCGTTGATCCAGCGATGCGCCGGCATCGGCCCGATCCCGGCATGGAGCGCGCCGGCATAGAGGTCCGCCGTCGCGGGCAGGTTCGCCGCCAGCATCGCCAGCACGGCGGCGGCGATCAGCACGAAGCCGCCCGCCGCCTCGCTCGCAAGGAAGATGCGCAGGGCGGACGGGCGCGCCGTCATGCCGCGCGCGCCAATGCCTCCGCGATCAGCTTGCGGCTGTTTTCGATGCCGTAGAGCTTGATGAAGCTCCCCATGCGCGGCCCCTGGCTCGATCCGAGCAGGGTTTCGTAGAGCGCGCGGAACCAGTCCCGCAATTCCGCGAAGCCGCCGGTCTTGCCGATCTCATAGACGTGGTTCTGGATATCCTCCGCGCTCGCGTCCGCCGGAAGCGCCGCCAGCGCGGCATCGAGCCGCCGTAGCGCCTCCACCTCCACGCCCTCCGGCGCGCGGCGCTTCAGCGTCGGGGCGATGAAGTCGCGGTGATAGGCGAGCGCATAGCCGATCAGCCGATCCAGCTCCGGGTGGTTTTGCGGCGAGGCATCCGTCACGTAATTGGCGAGATAGCCCCACACCTGCTCCTTGGACGCCTCCCCCATCACGCCGACGAGGTTGAGCAGCAGCCCGAACGTCACCGGCAACGTCCCCTCCGGCAGCTTGCCATTGTGGATGTGATGGACGGGGTTGCCGAGCTTCTCCTTGATCGCCTGCCCCGGATAATTGGCGCGGAACTGCCAATATTCGTCCACCGCGCGCGGGATCACGCCCATGTGGAGCTGCTTGGCCTTCTTCGGCTCGCGATAGGCGTAGAAGGCGACCGATTCCTCGGGGCCGTAGGTCAGCCATTGCTCCAGGCTGAGGCCGTTGCCCTTGGACTTGGAGATTTTTTCGCCCTTCTCGTCGAGGAACAGCTCGTAGACCAAGGTCTCCGGCTTCCGCCCGCCGAGTATCTGGCAGATGCGCCCGCCGAGCGCGGCGGAATCGATCAGATCCTT
The DNA here is from genome assembly GCA_041906415.1 of Sphingomonas sp. Taxonomy (GTDB): domain Bacteria; phylum Pseudomonadota; class Alphaproteobacteria; order Sphingomonadales; family Sphingomonadaceae; genus Sphingomonas. The sequence goes on from JAYRJH010000131.1 coordinate 2,041, forward strand.
GCCGTGCATCTCGTAATCGACGCCGAGCGCCGCCCAGCGCATCCCCCAGTCAGGCTTCCATTGCAGCTTCGCCTTGCCGCCGAGGATCGACTGCTCGATCGTCTCGCCTTCGTCGACGAAGCGGATCAGGCCCGCATCGGCGTCCACCACCTCCACCGGCACCTGGAGCACGATGCCGGACTTCGGGCTGACCGGCAGCACCGGCGAATAGGTCGCCTGCCGCTCGCCGCGCAAAGTCGGCAGCATCACCGCCATGATCGCATCATAGTTGCGCAGCACGTTGCGGAGCTGCTCGTCGAAGCGGCCGGCATGGTAATATTCGGTCGAGGACACGAATTCGTAATCGAAGCCGTAGCGGTCGAGGAAGGCGCGCAGCATCGCATTGTTGTGATGCGCGAAGCTCTCGAACTTGCCGAACGGATCGGGCACCTGCGTCAGCGGCTTGCCGAGATGTTCCGCCAGCATCGCCTGATTGGGCACATTGTCCGGCACCTTGCGCAGGCCGTCCATGTCGTCGGAGAAGGCGATCAGCCGCGTCGGCTGGTCCGAGAGCGCATGGAAGGCATTGCGCACCATCGTGGTGCGCAGCACCTCGTTGAACGTGCCGATATGCGGCAGGCCCGACGGGCCGTAACCCGTCTCGAAGATGATCGCCTCGCCGTCCGGCTTGCCCTCCGGCCAGCGCTTCAGCAGGCGGCGCGCCTCCTCGAACGGCCAGGCCTTGGATTCCAGAGCTGCGGTGCGGATATCGTCTGTCATGATCCCCGCGACGTAGCGGCGCGCGCGCGCCTTGGCCATATCCCTCGCGCCGGACCGCCTATCCCGCTGGAAAGGACGTGGAAAAATCTCCTTTCCCACGACGAATCGGGTTGCTCCGTTTGCGGATTGGTAACCATTGGCGGAGCATAGACGGAGGCATGGATCAGGCCGCTTCCATCCCCGTATGCGCCGAACGCGAAGACAACCGCCGCGCCCTGCGCAAGGCGGTGAAGATGCGCGCCCATCTGCGCGACCGTGGCACGACCCGTTTCGAGATCGACGTGATCGATCTTTCCATCACCGGATTCCGCGCGCTCACCAGCTTCACCCTGTGGCCGGGGCAGACGGTATGGCTGACCCTGCCGGGGCTGGCCGGGCTGGAAGCGGTGGTCGCGTGGCGCGACAAATATCGCTACGGCTGCGCTTTCACCAAGCCGCTGCATCCGGCGGTGTTCGACCATATCGTGGCGCTGAGCAACAATTAGCCGCGCACCGCGCCGGCGAGCCGACCGAAGGCGCCGACGCGCCCGCGCCCCTCAGTCGAACAGCGACGAGACGCTCGATTCGTCCGCGATCCGGCGGATCGCCTCCGCCAGCAGCGGCGCGATGGTGAGGTGGCGGACGCGCTTCGCCTCACCCAGCGCTTCCTGATTGCCGATCGAATCGGTGATGACCAGTTCGCGCAGCGCGGAGCCTTCCACCCGCGCCACCGCGCCGCCGGAAAGCACGCCGTGGGTGACATAGGCCACCACATCCTCCGCGCCCGCTTCCTTCAGCGCCGCGGCGGCGTTGCAGAGGGTGCCTGCGGAATCGACGATATCGTCGATCAGGATGCAGAAGCGGCCCTCGACATCGCCGATGATGTTCATCACCTCCGATTCGCCGGCGCGCTCGCGGCGCTTGTCGACGATCGCGAGCGGGGCGTTGTCGAGCCGCTTGGCCAGCGCGCGGGCGCGCACCACGCCGCCCACGTCGGGGGAGACGACCATCAGGTTGCGGTCGCCGAAGCGCGTCAGGATATCCGCGGACATGACCGGCGCGGCGAACAGATTGTCGGTCGGGATATCGAAGAAGCCCTGGATCTGGCCTGCGTGCAGATCCACCGAAAGCACGCGATCCGCGCCCGCCGTGGTAATGAGGTTGGCGACCAGCTTGGCCGAGATGGGTGTGCGCGGGCCGGGCTTCCGATCCTGCCGGGCATAGCCGAAATAGGGCACGACAGCCGTGATCCTTTTCGCCGAAGCGCGCTTCAGCGCGTCGATGCAGATCAGCAGTTCCATCAGGTTGTCGTTGGCGGGGAAGCTGGTGGACTGGATGACGAAGACGTCCTCGCCGCGCACGTTCTCGCGGATCTCGACGAAGATTTCCTCGTCGGCGAAGCGCCGCACCAGCGCCTCGGTCAGCGGCATCTCCAGATAGGCGGCGATGTCGCGCGCCAGAGGAAGATTGGAGTTGCCGGTCATCAGTTTCATTGCGTCTTGCCCTTCCCGCCCCGATTCGGGCCGCCTTAATGTGTGGGGCTGGCGACGGGAAGGGGGAGCGCGTAAGCGGGCGGGCATGACCGTCGTTACCCGCTTCGCGCCGTCGCCCACCGGGCGGCTGCATGTCGGCAACATCCGCGCCGCGCTGCACAACTGGCTGTTCGCGCAAAAGGCCGGCGGCCGCTTCATGCTGCGCATCGACGACACCGATGCGGAACGCAGCGAGGAGCGTTACGTCGAATCGATCCGCGCCGATCTGGCGTGGCTCGGCTTCACCGCGGCGGCGGAGGTGCGGCAGTCGGCGCGATTCGCGCTCTATCAGCAGCGATTCGACACGCTGGTCGCGGCCGGGCGCATCTATCCCGCCTACGAAAGCGCGCGGGAGCTGGACCTGAAGCGCAAGATCCTTCTCGGGCGCGGGCTGCCGCCGGTCTACGATCGCGCCGCGCTCGACCTGTCGGACGATGATCGCGCGAAGCTGGAGGCGGAAGGCGTGAGTCCGCACTGGCGCTTCCGGCTCGATCACGACGCCCCGATCGCATGGCGCGACCTGATTCGCGGCGAGCAGCATTTCGATCCGAAGACGATGAGCGACCCGGTGATCCGCCGCGCGGACGGATCGTGGCTCTACATGCTGCCTTCCGTGATCGACGATATCGACATGGGCGTCACCCATATCGTGCGCGGCGAGGATCATGTCTCGAACACCGCGCTCCAGATCCAGATGTTCGACGCGCTGGGCGCGGCCCCGCCCGCCTTCGCGCATGAGGCCTTGCTGACCGGCAGCGAGGGCAAGCTCTCCAAACGGCTGGGCAGCGTCGGCGTCGATCAGTTCCGCGAATCGGGAATCGAGCCGCAAGCGATCCGCGCCCTGCTCGCCCGGCTCGGCACCAGCGATCCGGTGGAGCCGCTGATAGAGATGGCGCCGCTCGTCGCGGGTTTCGACTTCGCGCGCTTCGGCCGCGCTCCGGCGCGGTTCGACGAGGCGGAGCTGGCGCAGGTCAACGCGCGGATCGTCCATCAGATGCCTTTCGCCGATGTCGCCGGCCGCTTGCCGGCCGGCATGGGCGAGGCGGCGTGGGAAGCGGTTCGCCCCAACCTCTCCACCGTCGCGGAGGCAGCCGAATGGTGGCGCGTGATCGAGGGGCCGGTGGATGCCCCCGACGCGGGCGAGGACGCCGCCTATCTCGCCGGGGCGGCCGAAGCCGCCGGATCGATCGACTGGGCGGGCGACCCCTGGCATGCGCTCACCGCGCGGCTGAAGGAGACGAGCGGGCGCAAGGGCAAGGCGCTGTTCCTCCCGCTGCGCCGCGCGCTGACCGGGCTGGATCACGGGCCGGACATGGCCGCGCTGCTGCCGCTGATCGGCCGTGAACGGGCGATCGCGCGCCTGTCCGGCCGTTAATGTCCGGTCGGCAGCTAGCCAGCGCGGCCCGCATCCCCTATCTTGGGGCCATGCAATTCTTCGCCCGCATGTCGCCGCTTCGCGCGCTGCGAGACCTTCGGCTGTTCTTCCACCAGCGCCAGCCGCACGAGCTTGTGTTCTTCGTGCTGGCGCTGCTGATAACCGGCTTCTTCATCTTCGCCTTCATCAAGGATTCGCACGTCGAGAAGGTCTACAAGCCGGACATCATCTATGTGCAGCAATGGCGCCTCGACCGCACCGAGGCGGAAATCCGCACGCAGCAGAAGATCGATCAGGCCCAGAAGGAAAAGGACGAAGCCGCGCAGGAGAAGGAGCAGGCCAAGACCCGCGCCGAATTCAAGCGGCTGGACGATAAATTGAAGCGCTGGGGCATCTGATAGACGCGAACGACCAGCGCTGGATGGCCGCCGCGCTCGCGCTGGCCGGGCGGACGCGCGGGCTGACCGCTCCCAATCCCAATGTCGGCTGCGTGATCGTGCGCGACGGCTGCGTCGTCGGGCGTGGCTGGACTCAACCCGGCGGCCGCCCCCATGCCGAAGCGATGGCGCTGGCGCAGGCCGGGGAAGCCGCGCGCGGCGCGACCGCCTATGTCACGCTGGAGCCGTGCGCGCATCATTCCCCACGCGGCCCGGCCTGCGCGGACCTGCTGGCGAAGTCAGGCGTGGCGCGGGTCGTCACGGCGCTCACCGATCCCGATCCGCGCACCGACGGCGCGGGCCTCGCAAGGCTTTCCGACGCCGGAATCGCGATTTCCACCTGCGTGCTGGAGGCGGAGGCGCGGCGATCCATGGCGGGTTTCTTCACGCGCCGTGCGTTCGGGCGGCCGCAGGTCACGCTGAAGCTCGCCACCTCCCTCGACGGCTGCATCGCGCTGCCGGACGGGGAAAGCCGCTGGATCACCAGCCCCGAATCGCGCGCCCACGCCCATCTGGAGCGCGCGCGGCACGAGGCGATCCTGGTCGGGCGCGGGACGTGGGAGACCGATCGCCCGCGCCTCGATGTGCGCCTCCCCGGCCTTGAGACCCGCGCGCCGCAGCGCGTGCTCCTCTCCGCGACCGGCCCCGATGCGCCGGGCTGGACGGTGATCGCGCGGCCGGAGGATATCGCCTCGCTGCCCGGCGACCATCTGCTGGTGGAAGGCGGCGCGGGCGTCGCTTCCGCCTTCCTCGCCGCCGATCTGGTCGATCGCCTGCTGATCTACCGCGCGCCGATCCTGATCGGCGGCGGACGCCATGCGCTGGGCGACATCGGCCTCGCCCGTCTCGCTGACGCGCATGGCCGCTGGCGGCCGATCGACGCGCGCACGCTTGGCAGCGACCGGCTCGAGGCATATGAGCGCCAGCGATAAAGGACTCGATTGTTCATGTTCACCGGGATCGTCACCGACGTCGGCACCATCAGAAGCGTGGAATCGCGCGGCGACCTGCGCGTGGTGGTCGAAACCGCCTTCGATACCGGCGACATCGATCTCGGCGCGTCGATCGCCTGTTCCGGCGTCTGCCTCACGGTGGTGGACAAGGGGCCGGGCTGGTTCGCGGTGGACGTGTCGGGCGAGACGGTCAGTTGCACCGCGCAGGGCCAATGGGCCGCCGGCCGCCGCCTCAACCTCGAACGCGCGATGAAGCTTGGGGATGAGCTGGGCGGCCATATCGTCACCGGCCATGTCGACGGCGTCGCCGAAGTGGTGGACGTATCGCGCGAAGGCGATTCGAAGCGCATCGCGTTCCGCGTGCCCTCCGATCTCGCGCCCTTCCTCGCGGCCAAGGGATCGGTGACGGTGGACGGCGTGTCGCTGACGGTGAACGGCGTCGAGGATCTCGGCGACGGCACGCGCTTCGGCATCAACCTCATTCCCCATACCCAGAATGTGACGACGCTCGGCGGGCTGGAGGCGGGCCAGCCGGTGAATATCGAGATCGACGTTCTTGCCCGCTACCTCCAACGGATGGAGCATTATCGTGTCAAAGCCGGCTGAACTCGCGCGCCTGCGCCATGCTTTCCTCTCCTCGCCGGAGGAGATCATCGAAGAGGCGAAGAACGGACGGATGTTCATCCTCGTCGATGACGAGGATCGCGAGAACGAGGGC
>JAYRJH010000132.1:0-7784 GCA_041906415.1 Sphingomonas sp.
CATCTGATGCCGGGGCGGGACATGATGCGCTTTTCCTCGATCGCCGTTCTTGCCGCCGGGCTTGCGCTTGGCGCGGCGCCGGCGTCCGCGAAGCTTTTCGGCGGCGGCAAGAAGCAGCCGGTGGAGGATTTCTCCGCCGCGCGGCCCGTCGCGCTGGAGCAGCCGGCCAACGGCGCGATCTTCCAGCCGGCCAACGGCTACGCCGCGCTGTACGAAGGCTGGCGCGCCCGCCGCGTCGGCGATCCGCTGACGATCGTGCTGGTGGAGCGCACGGCGGCATCGAAATCCGCCTCCTCCAAGCTCGATTCGGGCGGCGGCTTCGGCATCACGCCGCCCAGCACGGGCGCGCTCTCGCTGTTCAGGCCGACCGACGCCTCCGCCAGCGGCACGCGCAATTTCACCGGCAGCGGCGCGGCGGACCAGAGCAATTCGCTGACCGGCGCGATCTCGGTGACGGTGGCGCAGATCTATCCCAACGGCACGATGCTGGTGCAGGGGCAGAAGCGCGTGACGCTCAATCGCGGCGACGAGACGGTGCAGATCAAGGGCATCGTCCGCATGGCCGATATCGATCTCGACAACAGCGTGCCTTCCACTCGCGTGGCCGACGCCAAGATCGCTTACACCGGCAAGGGCGACGTCGCCCGCGCCAGCAGGCAGGGCTGGCTCAGCCGCTTCTTCCAGGTGGTGAGTCCCTTCTGATGGGCAGTATCCTTTCCTTCCTCGCACGTTTCCGGCTGGCGCTGTTCATCGCGCTTTTCGCCGCGACGCCGGCTTCGGCCGACCGGATCAAGGACCTCGGCGGGTTCCAGGGAATCCGCTCCAACCAGCTCACGGGCTATGGCATCGTCGTGGGCCTGCCGGGCACGGGGGACGACAATCTGGAGTTCACCGTGCAATCGGTGAAGGCGGTCGCCTCGCGCTTCGGGCTGCAACTGCCGCCCAGCGTCAACCCGGGGCTGAAGAACGCCGCCGTGGTGATGGTGACGGCGGACCTTCCCGCCTTCGCCAAGCCGGGGCAGCGGATCGACATCACCGTGGCCTCGATGGGCAAGGCGAAGTCGCTGCGCGGCGGCAGCCTCGTGCTCACGCCGCTGATCGGCGCGGACGGGCAGATCTATGCCATGGCACAGGGCAATCTCGCGGTCGGCGGGCTGGGCGCGGAGGGCAAGGACGGGTCGCAGATCGTGGTCAACGTCCCCTCCACCGGCCGCATCCCCGAAGGGGCGACCGTGGAGCGCGCGGTGGCGACGGGCTTCGAGCAGACGCCCTTCCTAACCTTCAACCTCGCGCGGGCGGATTTCACCACGGCGCAGAACGTCGCTAACGCGATAAACGGCCGGCTGGGGGCGGGCACGGCGGAGGCGAAGGACGGCGTTTCCATCGCGGTGAAGGCGCCGATGGGCGCGGACGTGCGCGCGGCCCTGATGTCCACGATCGAGAATCTCGACGTGGTTTCCGCCGAGCCGCCCGCGAAGGTGATCGTCAACGCACGGACGGGGACGGTGGTCATCAACTCCGCCGTCCGGGTCGGCCCCGCGGCGGTGACGCACGGCAAGCTTACCGTGCGGATCGACGAGAACCAGCGGATCAGCCAGCCCGGCCCGTTCAGCAGGGGGCAGACGGCCGTGCAGCAGAAATCGAACCTCGCGATCGACGAGGAGCGCCGCCCGATGTTCCTGCTCTCGCCCGGCCCGAAGCTGGCGGACATCGTGAAGGCGGTGAATGCGATCGGCGCGTCGCCGGCCGACCTCGTCGCCATCCTCGAGGCGCTGAAGGAAGCCGGCGCGCTGAGGGCGGACCTGGTGGTGCTATGAGCGCGGATATCGCCAGCGCCGTCGCCAGGACGCAGATCACCGGCACGACCGGGCTGGACACCGGCCTTTCGCGCACCGCATCGAAGGAGAACCTCGCCAGGGCAGGGCAGCAGTTCGAGGCGGTGTTCACCGGCATGATGCTGAAATCGATGCGCGCCGCCAAGCTCGCCGACCCTCTGTTCGACAGCAAGGCGCTGGATACGTTCCGCGACATGCAGGATCAGAAGGTGGTGCAGCAGATGGCGGAGCATGCGCCGCTGGGCATCGGCAAGGCGATGACCGAGTTTCTTTCGCGCTCTCAACGCGATCTTAACCAGGATAATCTAGCGGCTGGCTGATGGCCGACCTGCTTTCCATCGGCGCTTCGGGCGTGCGCACGTATCAGACGGCGCTTTCGACGGTGTCGGAGAACATCGCGAACGTCGGCAATTCGTCCTACGCGCGCCGCTCGGTCGACGTGCGGGAAGTGGCCGCGCCGACGAAGCTCGTCACCGCGGCCAATGCGCTCAACGGCTATGGCTCGATCGCGGCGGGGGTGAACCGCGCGTCGGACATGTTCAAGTCCGCTGCGGTGCGCGCCGCTGGATCGGATCTGGCGCGGACGCAGGCTGGATCGGTGTGGCTGGATCGCATCCAGTCCGCCCTCACCGGCCCCGATCTTTCGACCAGCCTGACCAATTTCTTCAACGCCGCCAAGTCGGTCGCCGCCGATCCCGCTTCCGCCGCGCCGCGCGCGACGATGCTGGAGAATGCGACCACGGTTGCCAGCGCCTTCGCCGCGACCGGCAACGCGCTGGCGCAGGTGACGGCCGATCTGGACGCGAACGCCGATCAGGCCACCGCCAGCCTGAGTTCACTCGCCACCGCGCTCGCCAAGGTGAACGACGGGCTGGGACGCACGACCGCGAACAGCGCGCAGGCCGCCAACCTCACCGATCAGCGCGATTCGATCCTCGACCAGATGAGCGCGCTGGTGGACGTGAGCGTCACGTTCGACGACGCCGGGCGCGCCATGGTGCGCGGAGGCGGCGCGACCGGGCCGGTGCTGGTGTCCGGCAAGGACGCCTCGACGGTCACTTACGCGCGCAACGCGGCGGGCACGGTTTCATTCGCGGTGCAGGGCAACGGCAGTTATTCCGTGCTCACCCCCAATGGCGGCGCGCTGGCGGGGATCGTGGACGGCGCGCAGCGGATCGCCGACGCGCGCGACCAGCTCAACACGCTGGCGACCGGCTTCGTCGACGGCGTCAATGCCCTGCAGGCGCAGGGCGAGGACCTGAACGGCACCGGCGGCCAGCCGATGTTCAGCGTCGGCGATGCGCCGACCGATATCTCGCTGGCGCTCACCGACGCGAACGGCATCGCGGCGGCGGCAACCGGCGGCGGCACGCGCGACAACAGCAATATCCTCCAGTTCGAGACATTGCGCGCCAACGGCGGATTCGAAAGCACGATGACGACGATGGTGTCCGCCAATGCCGCCGCGCTTCAGAACCGCAACACCGTGGCCTCGGCACAAAGCGCGATCCACGATAGCGCGGTGAGCGCGCGGGATGCCGTTTCCGGCGTGGACCTCGATACCGAAGCTGTGGACCTGCTGCGCTTCCAGCAGGCCTATTCCGCCTCCAGCCGCGTCATCCAGGTGGCGCGGGATACCTTCCAGACGATCCTGGATATCCGCTGATGACCATCGCACCCTCCACGAACCTGTTCTACAATCGCGCGGCAAGCTCGATGCAGTCCATCACCGCGCAAGCGGACCGGCTGAACCAGCAGATCACCGCGCAAAGCAACATCCTGGCGCCGTCCGACAACAGCGTGGCGTGGACGCGGTTGCAGGGCCTTTCCCAGGCCGATGCGAACGACAGCGCCTATACAGCGAACATCTCGGTCGCGAAATCGGTGCTGCAACAGGCGGATTCGGCGCTGGGGCAGGTGGGGGACCAGCTCCAGCAGATCAGCTCGCTCGTGGTGCAGGCCGGGAACGGCACCTTGCCGGCGGAGGGCCGGACGGCGATGGCCAGCCAGCTTTCCGAGATCCTTTCCACGATCATGGCTACCGTCAACGCGAACGACGTGCGTGGCGGCCCGCTGTTCGGCGGCAGCGGCAGCGATCGGGCGGTTACGCAAAATGCGGACGGCTCGCTCAGCTTCGCCGCCGGGCAAGCCTCTTCCATCCCGATCGGCGACGGACAGACGGTGCAGCCGAGCGCGAACGCCTCCAGCTTCCTCAAGACCGGTACCAGCGATCTCGGCCAGGCGATCACCGCGATGATCGCTGCGCTGAATGCAGGGGGCGACATGCCCGCCGACGCGAAGACGACGCTGGATCAGGTGACGCAGCAGGTGACGAACGCCCAGGCCTCGGTCGGCGCGCGCGCCGCGCGCGTGGATATCGTCGCCGGGCAGATCACCACCGCCACCGCCGATCGCTCGCAGGCGCGCACCGACGTCGACGGGTTCGACTATACCACCGCGATCGCCGAATTGCAGAAGACGATGACGACGCTCCAGGCGACGCAGGCGAGCTTCACCAAGCTCTCCAGCATGTCGTTGTTCGATTATCTGCGGTCGTGATCTCTCCTGAAATTCCGCTGGTTAACCGGATGGCTACCAACCTCCGCTAACCACGATCCGAACGAATATCCGCCGCAGGGGGTTAGCGCATGTTTCCGGCCATTGGCCTTGTTGTCCTTCTCGGCATGGTTTTCGGCGGCTTCGCCATCACTGGCGGCGCGCTGGGGCCGGTGTTCGAGGCGATTCCGCACGAATTGCTCATCATCGGCGGCGCGGCCGCCGGCGCGCTCATCATCGGCAATTCCGGCAAGGAGCTGAAGGCGATGGGCGGCGGCCTCGCCAAGGTGTTCAAAGGGCCGAAATACAAGAAACAGGATTATCTCGACACGATCTTCCTCGTCTCCAAGCTGATGAAGATGCTGCGGATGGAAGGCCCGATCGCGCTGGAGCCGCATGTCGAGGATCCGAAGTCCAGCGCGGTGTTCGCCGAATATCCGCGCCTTCTGGCCGATCATACGCTGGTCAACCTGATCGCGGACACGTTGCGGCTGGTGGTCGTCTCCTCCGGCACGCTGGACGTGCATGCGGTGGAGGAGGTGATGGACAATGCCATCAAGACGCACCACCACGAGGTCGAAGGCCCGCAGCATACGCTGAGCAGCCTCGCGGACGCATTGCCCGCGCTGGGCATCGTCGCGGCGGTGCTCGGCATCGTGAAGACGATGGGCTCGATCGACAAGCCGCCGTCGATCCTGGGCGCGATGATCGGCTCGGCGCTGGTCGGCACGTTCATGGGCGTGTTGCTCGCCTATGGCATCGTCAGCCCGCTCGCCGGAAGGCTGAAGCAGGTGATCGATGCGGACGCGGCGATCTATCATGTGGTGAAGCAGATCATCATCGCCTCGCTGCACGGCCACCCGCAGCCGTTGGTGATCGAGGCCGCGCGCTCCGGCATCGCGCACAAGAACCAGCCCGGCTTCGCCGAGGTGTTCGACGGCCTGCGGGGCAGGTAAGCCATGGCCGCGCGCGCTCCGCACGGCGCAAACGTGCCGCCCAAGGTCATCTACAAGAAGATCTATATCGAGGGCGGCGGCGGCCACCATGGCGGCGCGTGGAAGGTCGCATACGCCGATTTCGTGACGGCGATGATGGCGTTCTTCCTGCTGCTGTGGCTGCTCGGCGCGACCACGGAGAAGCAGCGCAAGGGCATTGCCGATTATTTCGCGCCCACCCTGCTCAACACCAAGTCGATGGGCGTGGGCGGGTCCGGCGTGCTGGGCGGCAAGTCGATCCTGAGCAAGGAGCAGAGCGGGCCGGATGTCGGCAATTCGCGTCTGCCCTCGCTGATGGCCAAGGTGGAAAGCAGCGCCGGCGGCCCGCAGGCGGGCACGGGCAAAAAAGGCTCCCTGCGCAGCCCTGAAGCCATGGCGGCGGAGGACCGGCGGAACTTCGCCGATCTGCGCCGGCAGGTGATGCGGCGGATCGAGATGCGGCCGGAACTCGCCAAGCTCTCCCGCCACATCCGCTTCGTGATGACGCAGGACGGGATGCGGATCGACCTGATCGACGACGCAAATTACTCGATGTTCGCGCTTGGCACCACCGTGCTGGAGCCGGCGGCGTCGGAGCTGATCGGCATGGTGGGCGACAGCATCGCGAGAACCGGCAATCCGATCATGATCCGGGGGCACACCGATTCGGTGCCCTATGGCGATCCGCGCGCGATGAACAACTGGACGCTCGCCACCGGCCGCGCCGAGGCGACCCGCCGCCGGCTCGCGCAATCGGGCATCCCCGAACAGCGCTTCAACCGGATCGAGGGCGTGGCCGATCGCGAACCGATGATCGTCAACGACCCTGCCGATCCGCGCAACCGTCGCGTCGCGATCACGTTGCTCTACCGCGCCGGGACTTTCGGGCAGTAGGCTTTCATCCTTCGCCAAACCCGTTATTCGCCATCCCGGTGAATATCAGGAGGCGAGTGTGATGCAGGCAATCGGCGTGATCGGCGCGGGCCAGATGGGAGCGGGGATCGCGCAGGTTTCGGGCGCGGCGGGCTATCGCGTGCTGCTCGCCGATGTGGATAAGGCGCGGGCGGAGGCCGGTAAGGCCGGCATCGCCAAAAGGCTCGCCCGAGACGTGGAGAAGGGCAAGATCGACGCCGCCGCGCGCGATGCCCTGCTCGGCCGGATCGAGCCGGTCGACTCGCTCGCCGCAATGGCGTCCTGCGCGCTGGTGGTCGAAGCCGCGACCGAACGCGAGGAGATCAAGCGCGCGATCTTCGCGGAAGTCGGCAAGGTGCTGGCGTCGGATGCGGTGCTCGCGTCGAACACGTCCTCCATCCCGATCACGCGGTTGGCGCAGGCCGCGCCGGACGCGACGCGCTTCATCGGCGTGCATTTCTTCAATCCCGTGCCGGTGATGGGCCTGATCGAGGTGATCCGCGGCCTCGCCACCTCCGACGAGACGGTGAAGCGCGTGGAGGATTATGCCGCCGCCCTGGGCAAGCAGGTGGTGCGCGCCAACGACGCGCCGGGGTTCATCGTCAACCGCGTGCTGATGCCGATGCTGAATGAGGCGTGCTTCGCGCTGGGCGAGGGTGTTGCGACGATCCCCGATATCGATCTGGCGTGTCAGCTCGGCCTCAACCACCCTATGGGTCCGCTGACGCTCGCCGATTTCATCGGGCTGGATACCTGCCTCGAGATCACCCGCGTGCTGTTCGAAGGCACCGGCGACCCCAAGTTCCGCCCCGCGCCCTTGCTGGTGAAATATGTCGAGGCGGGCTGGCATGGCCGCAAGACCGGGCGCGGCTTCTACGATTATTCGGGCGAGACGCCGGTTCCGACGCGGTGATCCGTCTATTCCGCCGTCAACCCCGCCCGTGTGGGGTGGCGGATCGGATCATCCGTCGCTGGCGCGCTCGATATCCGCGCCGACCGCGCTCAGTTTCTCCTCCAGCCGCTCATAGCCGCGGTCGAGGTGGTAGACGCGGCTGACCGAGGTTTCGCCTTCCGCCGCCAGCCCCGCGAGGATCAGGCTCATCGAGGCGCGCAGGTCGGTTGCCATCACCGGCGCGCCGACCAGCCGATCGACCCCGCGCACCACCGCCGTGCGTCCGCGCACCTGGATATCCGCGCCCATCCGCGCCAGCTCGGGGACGTGCATATAGCGGTTCTCGAAGATCGTTTCGGTCAGCACGCTCGCGCCGTCCGCCTTGCACAGCATCGCCATGAACTGCGCCTGCATGTCGGTGGCGAAGCCGGGATAGGGTGCGGTGGAGAGCGTGAGTGGCCCGAGAGGTCCGCTCGCCGCCACGCGCACGCTGCGCTTGCCTTCCTCCACCGTCACGCCCGCCTCGCGCAGTGCGTCCAGCGTCGCGCCCATGTCGCGCGGATCGACATTGGTCAGCTCGATATCGCCGCCGGTGATCGCGGCGGCGCAGGCGTA
>JAYRJH010000133.1:0-840 GCA_041906415.1 Sphingomonas sp.
GGCACGGACGAGATGCTGCCCGCGATCACGATGAACGACGCGCTGGGCGGGGATTTCCTCGGTCGGCTCAACATGGACCTGCGCGAGGCGAAGCACTGGTCCTATGGCGTGTTCGGCGGCTTCATGCGCAACGCGTTCGCCGCGCCCTATGTCGTCCGCGCGCCGGTGCAGGCGGACAAAACGGGCGCCTCGATCGCCGCGATGCGCGACGATATCGCCGCCTTCGTATCGACGAAGCCGCTCACGCAGACGGAGTTCGACCGCGCGATCGCGGACGCGACTCGCTCGCTCGCCGGCCGGTTCGAGGCATCCGCCGAGGTGCTGGGCGCGATGCAATCGAACGACCTGTTCCGCCGGCCGGACGATTATTATGCGACGATCACACAGAAATATCGCGCGATGACCCGCGATGAGCTGGACGCTACGGCAAGGCAGGTGATCGTGCCCGATCGCTTCGTCTGGGTCGTGGTGGGCGACGCCAAGGCGGTGCGGCCGCAGCTTGACTCGTTGGGCCTGCCGGTCGACGTCATCAGCGCGGCGTCCATCACGGACGCGAAATAGGAGAGCAGACATGGCCGTGGACGGCACCTACGACGTCACCGTGAAATCGCCGCTGGGCGACCAGAAGACCACGCTCACCATCAAGTCCGACGGCGCCACCTTCACCGGCACCGCGGCGGGCGCGATGGGATCGTCCGACGTTTCCGGCGAGGTGGACGGCAACACCCTGAGCTGGAAGCAGCAGATGACCGTGCCGATGCCGATGACGCTGGACATGAAGGCCACGATCGACGGCGACACGCTGACCGGCACCGTCGGCGCCGGCGCGTTCGGCAGCTT
>JAYRJH010000133.1:850-7809 GCA_041906415.1 Sphingomonas sp.
ATGACGGGCACGCGCACGGCGTAAGACGCCGCGGCGATTGCCGGGGAACAAGGCCGCGCCGGGGATACCCCGGCGCGGCCGCTCCCATGCCCGGAAACAGTGGCTTGCTGCGCGACGCGGCGCATGTTTGACAGCCCGGAGGTGCAATTATATCATTCGTTAGCTAAGCAAAAAACAGGAGAGGGCCGATGAACACGCCCGTCCGGATCGATCCGATGTCGCGCGAGTTCCGCCGCAACAGCGTCGCGATCTATCAGCACCTCCTCCAGACCCAACCCGTCACCGCGCTGGACGACGGCCGCTATCTGCTCTGCGGCTATCACGACGTCAAACGGGCGCTCACCGATCTCGAATCCTTTCGCCGGCCGACCGAGGCTTCCATCGCGCGCCGAAAGCCGGGCAGCATGTCCGAAGCGTTCGCGCGCAGCAACATGATCGGCCTCAACCCGCCGGACAATACGCGGTTCCGGCGCGCGATGGCGCGCGCTTTCTCGCCCCGGCGGATCGAGCAGCTCGCACCCGACATGCAGAGAAGCTGCGACGCGCTGATCGACCGGATGATCGAAAGACGCGAATGCGATTTCATCCGCGATTTCGCCCTGCCGCTGCCGGTGGCGATCATTTGCCAGATGCTGAACATCCCGCTGGAGGACCAGCACCTGTTCGCTAGCTGGTCGGCGGCGCTGCTCGCCGGCCTCGAGCTTTCGGCCGATCCCGGCGAAGCCGGGAGGGCGGAGACCGCGACCGCGAACCTCTACGATTATCTGAACGCGACGGCGAAGGAACGGCGCGGGAATCCCGGCGAGGATCTCATCTCGACGCTGATCGAGGCGGCCGATGAGGAGAAGATCAGCGCGGAGGAGGTGATCTGGGGGTCGATCACCCTGCTCGTCGCCGGTCACGAAACCACCACCCATCTGCTCGGCAACGGCATGCTCGCGCTGATCCGCAATCCCGACCAGTCGCGGCTGCTGCGCGAACGGCCGGACCTGACCGTCAACGCCGTCGAGGAATTCCTGCGCTACGATCCATCGGTCTACGTGCTGTTCCGCGAAGCATCGCGCGACGTGACGTTCGGCGCGACGGCCATTCCCAAGGGCGCCTTCCTCATCCTGTCACTGGCGGCCGCCAATCGCGATCCATCGGTATTCGCCGATCCCGACCGGCTCGACATCACGCGCGAAAACGCCCGGCAGCATCTTGCCTTCGGCGCCGGCTTCCATCTCTGCCTGGGCCAGGCGGTGGCCCGGCTGGAGGGGCGCATCGCCTTCGAAACGCTGATGCGGCGGATCGCTACGATCGAACTGACCCACGAGCCGACATCGCGCGATGGCCTGATGTTCAAGGGCAATCACGAAATGCCGGTGCGCGTGTCATAAAGTCCGCGCGGGCCTAACGCCGCAGCCGCGTCACATGCCCCATCTTGCGCCCCGGCCGCGTCTCGCGCTTGCCGTAGAGGTGGAGGTGCGCGCCCGGCTCGGCCAGCACCTGCTCCCAGCATTGCCATCCATCGCCGATCAGGTTCTCCATCTCGACATGCGGGGCGGTGAGCGCGGTGTCGCCGAGCGGCAGGCCGCAGATCGCGCGGATATGGTTCTCGAACTGCGAGGTGGCCGCGCCCTCGATCGTCCAGTGGCCGGAATTGTGGACGCGCGGGGCCATCTCGTTGAACACCGGCCCGTCAGCGGTGGCGAAATATTCGCAGGTCAGCACGCCGACATGGCCGAGCGCGTCGGCGATCCGCCCGGTCAGCGCTGCCGCCTCTGTCCATTGCGCCGCCACCTCCGCCGGCGCGGGCAAGGTGGAACGGGCGAGGATGCCGTCCTCATGCACGTTCCACGGCGGCGGATAGCTCACCATCGCGCCGTCGCTCCCGCGCACCAGCACGATCGAGAATTCGTGGCTGAAGGTGACGAACGCCTCCAGCACGGCCGGCCCGCCGATCGCATCCCATGCCGCATCGGCGTCCTCGGGCGAATGGAGCCGCGCCTGTCCCTTGCCGTCATAGCCCATGCGCGTCGTCTTGAGCACGGCGGGGGTGCCGACCTTCGCGATCGCCTCATCCAGTTCCCCGCGATCGCCCACGGCCGCATAAGCCGCCGGCCGCCCGCCCAACGTCTCCACGAAGCTCTTTTCCGCGATGCGATCCTGCGCGACCCGCAGCGATGCAGGCGACGGGTGGACCGGCACCTTCTCCGCCAGCCACGCCACCGGATCGACGGCGATATTCTCGAACTCATAGGTGACGACATCGCATTGCGCGGCGAAATCGGCGAGCACGATGCGATTGTGGTAATCGGCGCGCGTCAGCGAGGAGGCGGTCTGTGCCGCCACGCTCTCCCGGTCGGGCGCCAGGACATGGGTGCGGTATCCCAGCTCGGCTGCCGCAGAGGCGAGCATCCGGCCGAGCTGCCCGCCGCCCAGGATGCCGATCGTGGAGCCGGGGGGAAGCGGCCTCATTCCGGTGTGTCGGCCACGCTGTCGGTCTGCGCCTGCCGCCATGCCTTGAGCCGCGCCTCCAGATCCTTGTCGGACAGCGCGAGGATCGCGGCGGCAAGCAGCCCCGCATTGGTCGCCCCCGCCTTGCCGATGGCGAGCGTGCCCACGGGGATGCCGCCCGGCATCTGGACGATCGACAGCAGGCTGTCCATGCCCTTCAGAGCCTTGGATTCCACCGGCACGCCCAGCACCGGCAGATGCGTCATCGACGCCGCCATGCCCGGCAGATGCGCCGCCCCGCCCGCGCCCGCGATGATGACGCGGATGCCGCGATCCGCCGCGCCGCTCGCGTAATCATAGAGGCGCCGCGGGGTGCGGTGCGCCGAAACGACGCGGGTCTCGTGCGGGATGCCCAATGCCTCCAGAACGTCTGCGGCGTGCCGCATCGTTTCCCAGTCGGAGGTGGACCCCATGATGATGCCGACGTGCGCCATTGCGGGCGGTTAGCGGGTGCGGACGATGAGGGCAATGGGCGGCATCGCCTCAGCGCTCGCTCAGGTAATAACGATCGGTCGCATTGAGCGCGTCGTCCAGCTCATAGACGATCGGCTGGCCGGTCGGAATCTCCAGCCGGGTGATCTCGTCGTCCGGAATGTGGCTCAGGTGCTTCACCAGCGCGCGCAGCGAATTGCCGTGGGCGGAGATCAGCACGCGCTGGCCGTCGCGCAGCGCGGGCGCGATCCGCGTTTCCCAATAGGGCAGGACGCGGGCGATCGTGTCCTTCAGGCTCTCGGTCGCCGGCACGTCGATCCCGGCATAGCGACGATCGGCGCTCAGGTCATAGGGGCCGCCGGCCTCGAGCGGCGGCGGCGGCACGTCGAAGCTGCGGCGCCAGATATGCACCTGCGCGTCGCCGTGCTTCGCCGCCGTCTCCGCCTTGTCGAGGCCGGTGAGGCCGCCGTAATGGCGCTCGTTCAGCCGCCAGTTCTTCTCGGTCGGCAGCCACAGCCGCCCCATCGCCTCCAGCGCGATGTTGAGCGTCTTGATCGCGCGCGTCTGGAGCGAGGTGAAGGTCATGTCGAAATCGAGGCCCTTCGCGGCCATCAGCTCGCCGGCCGCGCGCGCCTCGGCCGCGCCCTTCGCGGTCACGTCGACATCCCACCAGCCGGTGAAGCGGTTCTCGAGGTTCCACGCCGACTGGCCGTGGCGGATCAGGACGAGGCGGGGCATTGGCTCTCCTTGCGATGGCTCGCGCCGGTCTGTAGCGCGTTCGGCATAACGAGCAAGTTTGGAGAACAGCGATGGCGATCGTCCGGCAGACTTTGGTCTATAACGGCCCCGGCGGCCCGTTCGAAGGCGTCATCGCCTATGAGGACGAGGTGGAGACGCCGCGTCCCGGTGTGCTCGTCGTCCCCAATGTGCTGGGCCAGAAGGAGGCGGACAACGTCCATGCCGAGAATCTCGCGCGGCTGGGCTATGTCGGCTTCGCCTGCGACGTGTTCGGGCAGGGGCGGCGCAAGACGCGCGGTTCCGACAACCAGTCGGAATATATGAACGAGCTGAACGCCGACCGCGCCTTGCTGCGAGACCGGCTGGCGGCGGCGCTGGAGACGCTCAAAGGTTTCGGCCATGTCGATGCCGCGAAGACGGCTGCCGTGGGCTTCTGCTTCGGCGGGAAATGCGTGCTCGACATGGCGCGCGCCAACCTCGACTTCCTCGGCGGCGTGAGCTTCCACGGCGTTTACGACCGGCCCGATTACGCCACCGCCGCGCCGATCCGGCCGAAGCTGCTCGTCTGCCACGGCTGGGAAGATCCGATCGCCCCGCCCGACGCGATGGTCGCGCTCGGCCGCGAGCTGACCGAGGCGGGCGCGGACTGGCAGATCCACGCCTATGGCAACGCCGGCCACGCCTTCACCGACGTGGAGCTGAAAGGCGTCAGCCCGCATCCCGGCGTCACTTATGAGGAACGCGCCGACCGGCGGAGCTGGAAGGCGATGCAGGATTTCCTGGCGGAACTGTTCGTCTAGACCAGCGTCAGCAGCCGCCGCGCCGCCTTGAGGTGCGGCGCGTCGATCATCCTGCCGTCGAGTTGCAGCACGCCCGCGCCGGGGTTGGCGGCGAAGGCGTCCACCACCGCGCGGGCGTGGGCGATCTCCGCCTCGCTGGGGGTGAAGGCCGCGTTGATGACCGGCACTTGCGACGGGTGGATCGCCATCATCCCCGTGAACCCGTCGCGCCGACCGCGCGCGGCATAGGCTGCCAGCCCGTCGAGGTCGCGGAAATCGGGGTAGACCGTCTCGATCGCCGGCACGCCCGCCGCATGGGCGCCGAACAAGGTGAGCGCGCGGACGACCTTATAGGGGTCGGTGTAGCTCCCGTCCGCTTCGCGGCTCCCCGTCGCGCCGACGGCGGCCGGCAGATCCTCCGCGCCCCATGTCAGCCCGGCGAGCCGATCGCCCTTGTAGGTGCCGAGCATGAACACCGCGCGCGGCGTTTCGCTCGCGATCGGCAGCACGGCATAATCGCCCGGCAGGCGCGTGAACAGGTCGTCCACCGACGCGCCGCCCTCGGCCTTGGGCAGGACGATCCCCGCCAGCGGCAGGCCCGCCAGCGCGGCGAGGTCATCCACCACCAGCGCCGAATCCAGCGGGTTAATACGCACGAACCCGAATCCAGCGGGTTAATACGCACGAACAGCGCCGGCCCCTCCGGCCTGCGCCCCACGAACGCACGCACCGCGTCTCGCGCCGCCACCTTGTTCGCCAGCGATACCGAATCCTCCAGATCGAGGATCAACGCGTCCGCGCCCAGCCGGAGCGCCTTCTCCATCCGCTCCGGCCGGTCGCCGGGGACGAACAGCAGCGAACGCAGCCTCATTTGCCCATCTCCGCCAGCTTGCGCTCCCATGCCAGTGCGTCGCGCACGATGCCGTCGAGGTCGTCGCGCTTCGGTCGCCACGGCAAGGCGGAGAGGATCGCGCGATTGTCCGCCACCAGCTCGGCAGGATCGCCCGCGCGGCGGTTCTCGAAGCGGCGCTCGATCGTCATGTTCGTCACGCGGTCCACCGAATCCAGCACCTCCAGCACCGAGAAGCCCCGGCCATAGCCGCAGTTGAGCGTGTGGCTTTCCGCCGGCCGCTCGACCAGCAGGCCCAGCGCCGCGACATGCGCGTCGGCGAGGTCGGATACGTGGATATAGTCGCGCACGCCGGTGCCGTCGCGGGTCGGGAAATCGGTGCCGAACACGCCGACATGGCCGCGCCTGCCGGTCGCCGCCTCCACCGCGATCTTGATGAGATGCGTCGCGCCTATCGTGGACTGGCCGCTGCGCCCTTCGGGGTCCGCGCCGGCGACGTTGAAATAGCGCAGGCAGGCGTAGTTGACCGGATGCGCCGCCGCCACGTCGCGCAGCATCGCCTCGGTCATCAGCTTGGACATGCCATAGGGGTTGATCGGCACGGTGGGGTCGCCCTCCACCACCGGCACCTTCTCCGGCGTGCCGTAGGTGGCGGCGGTGGAGGAGAAGATGAAATGCGGCACGCCCGCCGTCACCGCGCTCTCGATCAGGCTGCGCGAGGCGGCGGTGTTGTTGCGGTAATATTTGAGCGGGTCGGAAACCGATTCGGGCACCACCACCGATCCGGCGAAATGCATGATCGCGCGGACATCATGCGCGCGGATCACGTCCATGACGCGCGGATCCTCCACCGCCATCTCGACGAGCGTCGCGCGGGGATCGACCGCCCAGGCGAAGCCGGTGACGAGATTGTCCACCACCACCACCTCATGCCCCGCATCGAGCAGCGCCAGCACCGCGTGGCTGCCGATATAGCCGGCCCCGCCCGTCACCATCACCTTCATGCACGCACTCCTTTGCACCGGCGTTAGCGGCTTACTACATGGGTCGCAAAGGAGACATGTGGCGATGACCGAATATGCGACGCTGGCCGGCGGCTGCTTCTGGTGCACGGAGGCCGTGTTCAAGGATGTGATCGGGGTGGAATCGGTCGAGAGCGGCTATATCGGCGGCACTGTCGCCAACCCCACCTACAGGCAGGTCTGCGGCGGCGACACCGGCCATGCCGAGGCGATCCGCATCGGCTTCGATCCCGCGCAGGTGAGCTACGCCGACCTGCTCGACATCTTCTTCGCGACGCACGATCCGACGCAGCTGAACCGGCAGGGCAACGACATCGGCACGCAATACCGCTCCGCCATCTTCCCGATGAGCAACATGCAGGAGGAGCAGGCGAACGAGGCGATCGCGCGCGCGCAGGCCAATCAGGACAGGCCGGTCGTCACGACGATCGAATATGCCGACGACTGGTGGCCGGCCGAGGATTATCATCAGGATTATTGGGAGGGCGAAGGCCGGCGCAATCCCTATTGCATCGCCTCCATCCCGCCGAAACTGCAGAAATTGCGGAAGAGCTTCGCGGCGCGGGCGAAGGCGGAGGTCTAAACCTCCGCCAGCTCCTTTCGCATCCGCACCAGCGGCACGGGCGCGCCGCCGCGATC
>JAYRJH010000134.1:0-572 GCA_041906415.1 Sphingomonas sp.
GGCATATGGGCGCAAAGCCACGTGGTGGCGGGAATGAAGGCGATCGCCTTTCCGTTCAGCATCGCTTTCTATTTCGTCCCGGACGTGCGGATCGCGCTGGGTTGCTATTTCGTCTCCTATATCTTCGCCGGGGCCTATATCGGGCCTACCTTCGCGATGGTGCAACATCTGGCGCCGTTGCGGCTGCGCGCGACATGGGCGGCGCTGTCGCTACTGGCCATCAACCTGCTCGGGCTTGGGCTTGGGCCGCTGGCGGTCGGCTGGATCAGCGATGCGCTGCGGCCGGTCTACGGTGGTGAATCCCTGCGTTATGCGATGCTGGGCGTCGCGCTGCTGACCCCCTGGGCGATCTGGCATTACTGGCGCGCCGGGCAATTGATGAAGATTGCATCTGGCAACCTCGCAAGAGCGTAAGTAAGGAGATATTAACCAGGGATGGTGCCCATGTGAGCGTTTTCGCGCTTCCCCCCGCACATGGTCTTGCACCGGGCTGTTATCGGGGGGTGAAATGGCGGATTCAGCGGATGAGGGGCCTGTCGCTTTCTGGCGGGCCAATGCCCGATTTTCCGGGC
>JAYRJH010000134.1:582-2231 GCA_041906415.1 Sphingomonas sp.
GTCACGGGCTTTCACCGTTTCCGCGCCCAGGTGTCTCCGGGGCAGCGGATCAGCGACGTCTTCTTCCCCGGCTATCCCGTCGTCCGCTTCGCCGTGGAAAAGCCGCAGCCATGGTCGCTACGGATCGGCACGCGGCAATTCGACATGCCGCGCGCTTCCTTCACCGGCCCGACCAACCTTGCCGGATGGGTGGAGGCGGGGAAGGGCACGCTCATCGGCATGGGGCTTTACGCGAAAGGCTGGGCGCGGCTGTTCGGCGGGGACATTTCGGCCCATGCCAATCGCGTCATTCCTTTTTCGGCTCTGGATGAAGATGCGGAGGACATGCATGCCGCGCTGGACGGCGGGGCGCATCCGCTGACGGTGCTGGAGGCGTGGCTCGACCGCCGGCTGGCGACCCCGCGCCCCTTCAATCCGCTGATCGAGCGGCTGGAGGAAGCGATCGTCGGCGGCACGGTGACGCGGATCGAGGCGTTGGCGGAGGGGTTGGGCCTCACCATGCGTCAGCTTGCCGCGCTCACACGGCAGAATTTCGGCTTCACGCCCAAGATGCTGCTGCGCCGCCGTCGTTTCCTTCGGGCGCTCAGCAGGACACTGGATGCTCCGCCGGGCGAATCGGAAGCCCTGCTGGCGGCGGAAGGTTATTGGGACAGGTCGCACTTCCTGCGGGACGCGCACCTGTTCCTCGGCTGCTCGATCCGTGAATTCCGTAGACGACGCGGCCCGCTCCACGCGCTGGCGATGCAGAAGCGGGCGCAGGTGCTGGGGTCGGCGGTCTAATCGCCGATCGCTCCGTCGTCGAACAGGCCGAAGGTCAGCGTGGAGGCGTAGAGCGCGATCGCGCGGTCGCGCGGCATGGACCAGGCCCATTTGCGCATGTCGAACGCCGCATTGAGGAAGGCCATCAGCGCCTGCGCCGCGATCAGCGCGTCGACAGGGCGGATCGTGCCCTCCGCGATACCGTCCGAGATCGTGCCGGCGAAGCGGCGCGCGATGCGGTTCGATCGCTCCACCATCACCTGCCGCACGCCCAGCGGCAAAGCGGAGAGCGCGGTGGTGCGCAGGAGCGGCCCCAGCTCCGAGAATTGCACGTCCAGCAAGGTGGCGATCGTGCTCGCCAGCCGATCCCAATGGCTGCCGCCCCGCTCGTCCGACAGGCGCTGCGCGGCGGCTATCGTGTCGAAGCTGCGCTTGTAGCAGGCGACGACGAGATCGTCCTTCGCATCCAGATGATGGTAGAAGCTGCCCTTGGTGACGTTCAGCTCAGAGGCGATCCGCTGCACCGATGCGCCGCGATAGCCCAGCTCGTTGATGAGCCGCGTGGCGGCGAGCAGGAACGCCTCGCGCCCCGGCACCGCCTCATCATGCGGCAAATCGAGCGGGACGGGCGACCATGAGGCGCCGGGCGCGCCGATGCCGTGCCGGAACACCTCCATCAGCCGCGCCTCGGCCCGCGCATATTGATCCGGCTCGTAACGCCCCAGCCACACCGGCAGCCAGAAGGTGTTCTCCAGCAGCACGTGCGCGCGCGCGCCGTTCAGGTCCGTCTGCCGCCGCGTGTCTGCCGGTCCCCAGAGCAGGCGCGTGCGGCGGAACACCTCTCGCCAGCCGGCCATCAGGCGCGACCGCACCGGCTCGTCCATCGCGCG
>JAYRJH010000134.1:2241-7760 GCA_041906415.1 Sphingomonas sp.
TCGACGCGCGCCTCCGGCGTCAGGCGGGTCATCGCATCGTCCAGCATCCGCAGCAGATAATCGAGCGTATGCTCGAACGCGGCGGCGGCCAGATCCTCCTTGCGCTTGAAGTAATAAGTGACGCTGGTGGTGTTCAGCCCGACACGGCGCGCGACATCGGCGAAGGTCATGCCCTTCGCGCTTTGTTCGTTGATTGCTTCCGCAGCCGCAGCAAGGATCGCGTCGCGCTTCGCCCGGAAGCGGCGAGTGCCCGATTCCTCCCCCCGGCCGGTATCCCCCGGACCGTGCATCGGGCCACTCTAGCAGCAAGATTTCGAAGAAACAGTCCCTTTCTTGCATGTTGCGACGGGCTGTTTCCGGGAGAGCAAATTGGTGATTCTGACGCTTTACCGAAAGACGGGTATGGCCTAGAGCGTCGGCGAAACAGGATCTGGAGGGATGCGATGGACTTTACGCTGAGCGAACGCGAAACCTATTTCCGCGACCGGGTACGCGATTTCATCGACAAGAACATCCGCCCGCTGCAGGACGAATATCATCGCCAGCACCATGAGGGCGATCCCTGGAAGGTGATCCCGGTGATCGAGGAGGTGAAGGCCAAGGCCAGGGCGGCCGGGCTGTGGAACTTCTTCATGCCGCCCCATTCCGGCCAGCAGCATGTCGACGACACGTTCGAGTTCGAGGGCACGCAGCTCACCAACCTCGAATATGCGCTCTGCGCCGAGGAGATGGGCAAGGTCGGCTGGGCCAGCGAATGTTTCAACTGCTCCGCGCCCGACACCGGCAACATGGAAGTGCTCCACCGCTACGGCACGCGCGAGCAGAAGGAGCAGTGGCTGCGTCCGCTGATGAACGGTGAGATCCGCTCCGTCTTCCTGATGACGGAACCCGCGGTCGCCTCCTCCGACGCGACTAATATCGAGACGCGGATCGACCGCGACGGCGATCATTATGTCATCAACGGCCGCAAGTGGTGGTCGTCGGGCGTGGGCGATCCGCGCTGCAAGCTCGGCATCCTGATGGGCAAGACGAGCTTCGAAGGCTCACGCCACCAGCAGCAGAGCCAGATCCTCGTGCCGATGGACACGCCCGGCGTGAAGATCGAGCGGATGCTTTCCGTCTACGGCTATGACCATGCGCCGCACGGCCATGGCGAGGTGAGCTTCACCAACGTCCGCGTGCCGGTGGAGAACCTGCTGCTCGGCGAGGGCCGCGGCTTCGAGATCGCGCAGGGCCGGCTCGGGCCGGGCCGCATCCATCACTGCATGCGCACGATCGGCGTGGCGGAGGTCGCGATCGAGAAGATGGCGAAGCGCCTCGTCAGCCGCGTCGCCTTCGGCAAGCGCATCTCCGACCATAGCGTGTGGGAGCAGCGCATCGCCCGCGCGCGCATAGATATCGAGATGACGCGCCTGTTGTGCCTGAAGGCGGCCGACATGATGGACAAGGCGGGCAACAAGTCCGCCAAGCTGGAAATCGCGATGATCAAGGTGCAGGCGCCGAACATGGCGCTGCAGATCCTCGACGATGCGATCCAGGCGCACGGCGGCGGCGGCGTGGCTGAGGATTTCGGCCTCGCCCATGCGTGGGCGTCGATGCGCACCCTGCGCTTCGCGGACGGGCCGGACGAGGTCCACGCCCGTGCGATCGCGCGCGACGAGTTCGGCAAATATGCCGACTGGAAGGCCGAACGCCCCGCCCCGCGCGGCGGCGTGGAGATTTCGAGCGGGGATATCGGCGTCTCGCGCTGAACCCGTTCATCAGGATGATCCTCAACGCCCCGGCAATGGCCGGGGCGGCTCAATCGACTGGAGGGGCGCATGAAGGCCGCCGTTTTGTTTGAAGCGAAGAAGCCGCTCGAGGTGATGGACGTCGATGTGTCCAAGCCGGCGGCGCATGAGGTGCTGATCCGCACGCTGGCCTGCGGCGTGTGCCGTTCGGACCTGCATTTCGTGGACGGGGCCTATCCGCACCCCATGCCCGCGATCCCCGGCCATGAGGCGGCGGGGATCGTCGAGGCGGTCGGCTCCGAGGTGCGCACGGTCAAGCCGGGCGATCATGTCGTCACCTGCCTTTCCGCCTTCTGCGGCCATTGCGAATTCTGCGTGACCGGCCGCATGTATCTCTGCCTGGGCGGGGAGACGCGGCGGCAGGCGGGCGAGGAGCCGCGCCTGCGGCTCGCGGACGGCCGCCCGGTCAACCAGATGCTCAATCTGTCGGCCTATGCCGAGATGATGCTGGTGCACGAACACGCCTGCGTCGCGATCGACCCGGAGATGCCGCTGGACCGCGCCGCGCTGATCGGCTGCGCGGTGACGACCGGCGCGGGCGCGGTGTTCAACACCACCGACGTGTCGCCGGGCGAGACGGTATGCGTCGTCGGCTGCGGCGGGATCGGGCTTGCCGCGGTGAACGCCGCGAAGATCGCCGGTGCCGGCAAGATCATCGCGCTCGATCCCGTGCCGGAGAAGCGCGCCATCGCTGAGAAGCTCGGCGCGACCCACAGCTATGATCCGCTGTCGGAAAATACCGTGGCGGAGGTGGTGGAAGCCACCAGGGGCGGCGTCGATCATGCGATCGAGGCGGTCGGCCGCCCGCAGTCGGCGGACACCGCGGTGAAGGTGTTGCGGCGGGGCGGCACGGCGACGATCCTGGGCATGATGCCGTTGACCGAGAAGGTCGGCCTTTC
Organism: Sphingomonas sp.; assembly: GCA_041906415.1. GTDB lineage: Bacteria > Pseudomonadota > Alphaproteobacteria > Sphingomonadales > Sphingomonadaceae > Sphingomonas. The sequence continues at coordinate 4,931 of JAYRJH010000134.1, forward strand.
CGCGATGGACCTCCTGTCCGGCAAGCGGCTCCAGGGCGGGATCATGGGATACAATCGTTTCCCGGTCGATATCCCCCGGCTGGTGGATTTCTATCAGCGCGGGCTGCTCGACCTCGACACGATCATCGCGGACCGGATGCCGCTCACCCGCATCAATGATGCGTTCGACGAGCTTCGCAAGGGCGATGCGACGCGCAGCGTGATCATCTTCGATCAATGACCGACGCGAGCCTCCAGACCGAGATCGCCGAGCGCGACCGGTTAGACACGGATCGCCTCTCCGCATGGATGCAGGCCAATGTGCCGGATTTCGCCGGCCCGTTGACCTATGCGAAGTTCGCCGGCGGCCAGTCGAATCCCACCTACAAGCTGAGCACGCCGGAGCGCACCTATGTGCTGCGGCGCAAGCCGATGGGGGAATTGCTGCCGTCGGCCCATGCGGTCGATCGCGAATATCGCGTGATCGCGGGCCTGCATCCCACCGGCTTTCCCGTGCCGCGCCCGTTCGGGCTGTGCGAGGACGATGCGGTGATCGGCTCCGCCTTCTACGTGATGGAAATGGTGGAGGGCCGCACGATCTGGGACGGCGCCTTCCCCGGCATGGATGCCGACACGCGCCGCGCGCACTATCACGCGATGATCGACACGCTCGCGCAGCTTCATAACGTCGATTACATCGCGGCGGGGCTGGAGAGCTACGGCCGCCCCGGCAATTATTTCGAGCGGCAGGTGTCGCGCTGGACGAAGCAATATCGCGGCGCGGAAACCGAGCATATGGAGCCGATGGAGCGGCTGATCGAGTTCCTGCCGCGCACCCTGCCGCCGCAGACGCGCACCTCGATCGTCCATGGCGATTATCGCTGCGACAATATGAAATTCGCGCCCGGTCTGGAGCCGCGCGTTGCCGCTGTGCTGGACTGGGAACTCTCCACGCTGGGTGATCCGATCGCGGACCTTTCCTATTTCCTCATCTCATGGGTGACGGAACCGGAGGGGCGCTCCGGCGTGTTGGGGCTGACCGGGCCGGAAACCGGCATACCGACGATCGAGGAAGTGGTCGCGCGCTATTGCGAGAAGACCGGGCGATCGGAGGGATTGCCGGACCTCAACTGGTATCTGTCGTTCAATCTCTTCCGGCTCGCCTCGATCGTGCAGGGGATCAGGAAACGCTTCCTGATCGGCACCGCCTCCAACGCCAATGCGGAAGCCGCCAGCGCGCGCGTGCCGGCGCTGGCCGAGGCGGCGTGGGGATTCGCGGTGAAGGCCGGCGCTTAGGGAAAGGATTTCAGCCATGTCGTTGTTCGATCTGACCGGAAAGGTCGTGCTCATCACCGGGTCGTCGCGCGGGATCGGCAAGGCTTCCGCGATCGCCTGCGCGGAGCAGGGGGCGAAGGTCGTCATCTCCAGCCGCAAGCAGGATGCCTGCGACGCGGCCGCGAAGGAGATCAACGATCGCTTCGGCGCGGGCACCGCGATCGCGGTGGCGGCCAACATCTCCGACAAGGCCGGCCTGCAACATCTGGTGGATGAGGCGCGGCGCGCCTTCGGCCGGATCGACTGCCTCGTCTGCAATGCCGCATCCAACCCCTATTACGGCCCGCAGGAAGGGATCGCGGACGAGCAGTTCCGCAAGATCCTCGACAACAACATCGTCTCGAACCACTGGCTGATCTCGATGGTGGCGCCGGAGATGAAGGAGCGGGGTGAAGGCTCGATCGTCATCGTCTCCTCGATCGGTGGCCTGCGCGGATCGACGGTGATCGGGGCCTATTGCATCTCCAAGGCGGCCGACATGCAGCTCGCGCGCAACCTGGCGCACGAATATGGACAATATGGCATCCGCGTGAACTGCATCGCGCCGGGCCTCATCAAGACCGATTTCGCCAAGGCCCTGTGGGAGGATGAGGCCGCGGTGAAGGAACGCAACCGCACCACGCCGCTGCGCCGCATCGGCGAGCCGGAGGAAATCGCGGGCGCGGTCGTCTATCTCGCGTCGAAGGCGAGCGGCTTCATGACCGGGCAGGTCATGGTGATCGACGGCGGCGTGACGATCTGAACAGGAGAGCGGAAATGGCCAGGTTCACCGACAAATCGATCATTGTGACCGGTGCCGGCTCCGGCATCGGGCGCGCCGCCGCGATCCTCTTCGCGGCCGAAGGCGGCAAGGTGATCGTCGCCGATGTCACCGACGGAGCGGAGGCGACCGCGCAGGCGATCCGCGAGGCAGGGGGCGTGGCGGAGGCGATTCGCATGGACGCAGGCTCCGAAGCCGATGTGGAGAAGGCGGTCGCGCTCGCCTGCGATCGCCATGGCGGGCTGGACGTGATGTTCGCCAATGCCGGCATCTCGGGCGGCATGGCCAATATCTTCGACACCAGCGTCGACCTCATCACCGAGGTGTTGCGCGTCAACCTGATCGGCCCGTTCCTCGCCGTGAAGCACGCCGCCCCGCGCATCGCGGAGCGCGGCAAGGGCGCGATCATCCTGACGGCGAGTGTAGCGGGCATCCGTTCGGGGGCGGGATCGCCCGCCTATTCGGCGTCCAAGGCGGGCGTCATCAATCTCGCGAAGGTTTCCGCGCAGCAGCTTTCCGGCTCCAATGTGCGCGTCAACGCGATCTGCCCGGGCCTGACGGAGACGGGCATGACCAAGCCGACCTTCGATTATGCGCGCGAAGCCGGGAAGATCGATCGCGTCGGCCGCCTTAACCCGCTGCGCCGCGGTGCGCAGCCGGAGGAACTGGCTAAGGTCGCGCTGTTCCTCGCTTCGGATGACGCCAGTTACGTCAACGGGCAGGCAATCGCGGTGGACGGCGGGCTGTCGTCAAGCC
>JAYRJH010000135.1:0-7739 GCA_041906415.1 Sphingomonas sp.
CGATGATATCCGCCCGGCCCGCCGCGCGCGCGATCTGCGGCCATTCGCCGTCGCCGCCGGTGCGCGGCACGATGATGAACCAGCGCCCCTCCGCCGAACGGAAGAAATTGCTGAGCGGATTGCCCGCCTGCTCGCGCGGGCGGGGAGAAGCGAGCTTGCCTAACTGGAGCTGGATCGCATGTTCCGATCCGCCGACATAGACGCCGGTGCGCAGCAGCGAGCTTTCGATCTTCTGCCCCTCACCCGTGCGCTCGCGGTGGAACAATGCCGCCATGACGCCGGACAGGAGGGCAAGCGAAGCGCCATGGTCTCCGATCCCCGTGCGCAGCATCGGCGGCTCCCCGCCCTTCACCGTCGTCAGCCAGCCCAGACCGGAGCGCGCCCAGTAAGCCGCGATATCGAAACCGGGCTTGGCCGCCTCCGGTCCTTTGGTGCCATAGCCGCTGAGATGGGCGTAGATCAGCCGGGGATTGGTTGCCTTCAGCGCTTCCCAGTCCAGCCCCATGCGCTCCAGGCTCGCCGCGCGGGTGTTGGTGAGGAAGATGTCCGCCGACGCGATCAGGGTGCGCAACGTCTCCCGCTCGCTTTCCTGCCGGAGATCGAGGACGATCGAGCGCTTGCCGCGATTGTCGAGATCGAAGACGCGGTTTTCCGCGAACTGTTCTCCCGTGAAGCCGAAGAACTGCCGCTGCGGATCACCGCCCGGCGCTTCCACCTTGATGACCTCCGCGCCCCAATCGGCCAGCAGCGCGCAAGCGGCGGGGGCGGCGATATAGGTGGCAAGCTCGACGACGCGGATGCCTTGGAGCAACGGGCCTCTCCTTACGTGGTTTTGGGGAGAGGGTAGGGGGTGCGGGTGGAAAGGCAAAGCCTTCCGCGAGCTGTTCGCCCTGAGCTTGCCTCAGGCTCATCCCGAACAGAATCGGGGTGGAATGATCGCTGATACGCAAACGGCGCGGCAAAGCCGCGCCGTCGGTCGGGCCGCTGGCCCGCCGGCCGAACCGGAGCGAGTCCTGCCGCGACACGCGGCAGGCCACGTCCGGTTACTGATTCATGCTTTCGAAGAAATCCTCGTTGGTCTTGGAATCCTTCATCTTGCCGAGCAGGAACTCCATCGCGTCGACGGTGCCCATCTGCATCAGGATGCGGCGCAGCACCCACATCTTGGAAAGCGTGCCCTTCTCCACCAGCAGCTCTTCCTTGCGGGTGCCGGACTTGCCGACGTCGATCGCCGGGAAGATGCGCTTGTCGGCCACCTTGCGGTCCAGCACGATCTCGGCGTTGCCGGTGCCCTTGAACTCCTCGAAGATCACCTCGTCCATGCGGCTGCCGGTGTCGATCAGCGAGGTCGAGATAATCGTGAGGCTGCCGCCCTCCTCGATGTTGCGCGCCGCGCCGAAGAAGCGCTTCGGCCGCTGGAGCGCATTGGCGTCAACGCCGCCCGTCAGCACCTTGCCCGACGAGGGGACGACGGTGTTGTAGGCGCGGCCGAGGCGGGTGATGTTGTCGAGCAGGATCACCACGTCCTTCTTGTGCTCGACGAGGCGCTTGGCCTTCTCGATCACCATCTCCGCGACCTGGACGTGGCGCGTCGCCGGCTCGTCGAAGGTGGAGGAAACCACCTCGCCGTTCACCGTGCGCTGCATGTCGGTCACTTCCTCCGGCCGCTCGTCGATCAGCAGCACGATCAGGAACACCTCGGGGTGGTTGATCGAGATCGCGCGCGCGATGTTCTGCATCATGATCGTCTTGCCGACGCGCGGCGGGGCGACGATCAGGCAGCGCTGGCCCTTGCCGATCGGCGCGACCACGTCGAGCACGCGGCCCGACTTGTCCTTGATCGTGGGGTCCTCGATTTCCATCTTCAGCCGCTCGTCGGGATAGAGCGGCGTGAGGTTGTCGAAATTCACGCGATGGCGGACCCGGTCGGGGTCCTCGAAATTCACCGTGGAGAGTTTGGTCAGCGCGAAATAGCGCTCGCCGTCCTTGGGCGCGCGGATCTCGCCTTCCACGGTGTCGCCGGTGCGCAGGCCGAACTTGCGGACCTGGTTGGGCGAGACGTAGATGTCGTCCGGCCCGGCGAGGTAATTGGCCTGCGGCGAGCGCAGGAAGCCGAAGCCGTCGGGCAACACCTCGATCGTGCCTTCGCCCATGATCTGGTCGCCGTTCTCGGCCTGGACCTTGAGGATCGCGAACATCAGATCCTGCTTGCGGAGCGTCGAGGCGCCTTCGACGCCCAGTTCCTCTGCCAGCTGGACCAGTTCCGCCGGAGCCTTTTTCTTCAAATCTTTCAGATGCATGTATGTTGTCCCGATGGGATCGGTAATGGGGATTCAGCTCGGACGGCGGATAACGCTTGCGAACGATGCTATAGGGAGGCGGCAGAACAGGAAGAGCCCTGCCGTCGCGCCGACCTAGGAAGCGCGCGCGCACAAGTCAAGCGGGGACGATTCGCGTTTCCCCCGTGCAAGGGAAATCAGAACGGGCGGACGATCACCAGCACCACCGCCAGCATCGCGGCGATGGCGGGAATCTCGTTCATCATCCGCAAGGCACGGTTGCTGATCGTCGCCTTGCCCTTAGCAAGCTTCCTCGAATAGCCGACCGCCCAGCCGTGATAGCCCGAGAGCAGCAGCACCACCGCCAGCTTCGCATGGAGCCAGCCCAGCCCCGGCGCGCCGGCGAACAGCCCCAGATTGGCCGCCAGCAACAGCCCGAAGACCCAGACGAGAATCATCGAGGGCGTCAGGATGATATGGCGCAGCCGCCGCTCGCGCTCCACCCAGCGCTGCGCGTCGGCGGGGTCGCCAAGCCCCTCCTGATGATAGACCAGATAGCGCGGCAGCATGAACATCCCCGCCATCCAGAAGATGACGAAGATCACATGGCCGGCCTTTACCCAGCCATAAGCCACGCCAAGGAAACCGGGTTCGATCATATTCCCCTTACCCGTGCCACGAGTTGCTCCACATGCGCGATCGGCGTGTGCTGGCCGATGCCGTGCCCGAGGTTGAAGACATGGGGCCGATCGCGGAACGCCGCAAGCACGCGATCCACCCCGCGATCCAGCGCATCGCCGCCGGCCTCCAGCGCGAGCGGATCGAGATTGCCCTGCACCGGCAGCCCCCCGGGCAGCACCGCATCGGCCCAGACGGGATCGACCGTCTCGTCCAGCCCGATCGCGTCGACCCCGGTTCCGGCGGCATAAGCGGGAAGCTTGCTGCCCGCGCCCTTGGGGAATCCGATCACCGGCGTGCCCGGATGGCGCGCCTTCAGCGCCCGTACGATCGCCGCATTGGGGGCGATCACCCAGCGTTCGAACTGTTCGGGCGAAAGGCTGCCCGCCCAGCTGTCGAACAATTGCACCGCCTCCACGCCGGCCTCGATCTGGCGGGAGAGATAGTCCACCGTCATGTCCGCGATCGCGCCGACGATCGCCTCGAAGGCGGCCGGGTCGCGATAGGCGAACAGGCGCGTCTCGCCTTGATCGCGGCTCCCCTGTCCCGCGACCATATAGGTGGCGATCGTCCACGGGCTGCCCGCGAAGCCGAGGAAGGTGGTGTCCGCCGGCAGCAGCGCCTTCGCCCGCCGCACCGTCTCATAGACCGGATCGAGCCTTTCCGGCGCCGGCTTCAACGCGGCGAGCCGCTCGCCCGCGAGCGCGGGCGCGAGGCGCGGGCCTTCGCCCGGCCCGAAGGTCAGCTCCTGCCCCAGCGCCCAGGGCACCATCAGGATGTCGGAGAACAGGATCGCGCCGTCGAAGCCGAAGCGGCGGATCGGCTGCACCGTCACCTCCGCCGCCGCGTCGGGATCGGTGGCGAGCGCGAGGAATCCGCCCTTTTCCGCTCTCAGCGCGCGATATTCCGGCAGATAGCGTCCAGCCTGCCGCATGAGCCACATCGGCGGGGTAGCGTGCCGTTCCCCTTTCAGGACGTCGAGCAGGGCCTTTGTCACCGGGATCAGCGTCCTTCCAATAGAAGAGGATTCAATAAGAGATGTTGATGTGGTTGGCGCGTGGGTTGCGTGGCTTATGCGTGGATGCCGGAATTGCCAACAGCTTGACCCTTGCGTGATTCACGGAATCGCCCGGATTCGGCAATCCCCGTCCCCATGTTCCACAGCCTGTGGATGGAATCGCGGGCCGTGGAAGGGATTGTGGACGAATCGCGCCTTGTCCACGGACATGCAACCGCCTTGGCGGGGAGATAAGGTTGCGCTACCCGTTATCCCCATGTTTTCCACAATATTATCCCGCTGATGGTCAGGCTGCACCTGCACCTTCTGTCGGATTCGACCGGCGAGACGCTTGAGAATATCGCCAAGGCCGCGCTTGCCCAGTTCGACGATGTGGAGACTGTGAAGCATTTCTGGCCGATGGTGCGCACCGAAGCGCATCTGGACCGCATCCTTCAGGAAATCGCGCAGAATCCGGGGCTTGTGATCTACACCCTGGTCAATCCGGCGACGCGCGGCGCGCTGGAGCAGAGATGCCAGGCGCTCGGCCTGCCGATGGTCGCGCCGCTCGATCCCGTTACGGATGCGCTGTCGAACATGCTCAACCAGCAGGCGAAGGGCCGGCCCGGCCGCCAGCACGCGCTGGACGCGGCCTATTTCGAGCGGGTCGACGCGATCCAGTTCACCATCGCGCATGACGACGGCATCGCCTGGGAGGATTGGGAGCAGGCGGATATCGTGCTGGCGGGCGTCAGCCGCTCGTCCAAGACGCCGACGTCGATCTATCTCGCCAATCGCGGCTACAAGGTGGCGAACATCCCGATCGTGGTGGAAAGCCCGCCACCGCCCTTGCTCTTCTCGCTCAGGAAGCCGCTGGTCGTCGGCCTCACCACCAGCGCGGACCGGCTGATCCAGGTGCGGCGCAACCGCCTGCTCTCGCTCAACCAGGCGCCCGAGACGCCCTATGTCGATCAGGAGGCGGTGGTGAAGGAGATCGCCTTCGCCCGGCGGATGTTCACCGACAACAACTGGCCGGTGATAGACGTCACCCGTCGCTCCATCGAGGAAACGGCGGCCGCGATCATCTCGCTGTGCAACGACCATCGGGGTGAATCATGAAGCTTGTCCTCGCCTCCCAGTCCGCATCGCGCCGCGCGATGCTGGAAGCGGCCGGCGTGCCGTTCGAGGCGCAGCCGGCGCATGTCGACGAGGCCGCGGCCAAGCTGGCGCTCGCCGGGCAAGGCCCGCGCGACCTTGCCGACGCGCTGGCGGAGCTGAAGGCGCTCAAGGTGTCGCAGCGCGCGCCGCAGGCCCTGGTGCTCGGTTCGGATTCGCTGGTCGTGCTGGAGGATGGCGCGATCCTCGACAAGCCGGAGAGCCGGGAGCAGGCCGCCGAGCATCTCTCCCGCATGTCCGGCAGGCGGCATGAGATCGTCAGCGCGGCAGTGATCGCGGAAGGCGGCCGGCCGGTGTGGCGGCATGTGGATCGCGCGAAGCTGTTCATGCGGCCGCTCTCCGACGCGTTCATCCATGCCTATCTCGATGCCGAATGGCCCGCGATCGCCGGTTGCGTCGGCTGTTTCCGCATCGAAGGGCCGGGAGTGCAATTGTTCAGCCGGATCGAGGGCAGCCAGTTCACCGTGCTGGGGATGCCGCTGCTTCCGCTGCTTTCCTTCCTGCGTGAACGCGGAGTGCTGCTGGCATGACGAGACCTTATGCCGAGGTGATCGGCGATCCGATCGCCCATTCTAAATCGCCGGCGATCCACGGATTCTGGCTGGAGAAGCTGGGGATCGAGGCCGATTACCGCGCCACGCATGTCGTGCCGGACGATCTGGCGCGCTTCGTGGCGGAGCGGCGGGCGGACCCGGCCTGGCGCGGATGCAACGTTACCATCCCGCACAAGATCGCGATGCTCGATCTGGTCGACGATCCGGGCGGGGTGCGCGATTCGATCGGGGCGATGAACACGGTCGTGCGCGATTCCGATGGCCGCGTGTTCGGCACCAACACCGATGCCGCCGGCTTCTACGCCCCGCTGGCGGAAACCGGACTGACCGGCGCGCCGGTGGCGGTGATCGGCGCGGGCGGCGCGGCGCGGGCGGTGCTGTTCGCGCTGGCGCGGGCCGGGGTCGGCCCTGTCACGATCCTGAATCGCAGCCCGTTGAAGGGCGCTGCCTTGCTCGCGCGTTTCGGGTTGAAGGGGGATGCCCTTCCCCTCTCCGCCGCGCTTCCGGCGGCACGGCTGCTGGTCAACACCAGCGCCCTCGGCATGAAAGGCCAGCCGCCGCTGGAAGTGGACCTGTCTCCGCTGCCGGAGGACGCGATCGTCTACGACATCGTGTATGCCCCGCTCGAGACAGACCTGCTGCGGCAGGCCGAAGCACGCGGGTTGGAGACGGTGGATGGGCTGGAGATGCTGATCGGTCAGGCCGCGATGGCGTTCGAATTGTTTTTCGGCCAGCCCGCCCCGCGCGTCCATGACGCGGAATTGCGCGAAAGGCTGATGCGATGATCCGGCTCGGCCTCACCGGCGGGATCGGCATGGGCAAGTCCACGGTGGCGAAGATGTTCGCGGAGGAAGGCGTGCCGGTGTTCGACGCCGACGCCGCCGTTCATCGCCTGCAAGGGCCGGGCGGCGCGGTGGTCGCGGCGATCGAGGCGCGCTTTCCGGGCACGACGGGGCCGGAAGGCGTGGACCGGCGGAAGCTGGGCGCAGCTGTGCTGGGCGACGATGCGGCGATGAAGGCGCTGGAGGCGATCGTCCATCCCGCCGTCGGCGCGGAGCGGGCGCGCTTCCTGGCGGACCATCAAGACGCGCCGATCGTGCTGTTCGACGTGCCCCTGCTGTTCGAAACCGGCGGGCATCGCGCGGTGGACAAGGTGGCGGTCGTCTCCGCCGCGCATCACGTTCAGCGCGCGCGCACGCTGGAGCGGCCGGGCATGACGCAGGAGAAGTTCGACGCGATCCACGCCCGCCAGACGCCGGACGTGGAAAAGCGCGCGCAGGCCGATTTCGTCATCCCCACCGATGTGCCGCTGGAGGAAACGCGCGCCGCCGTGCGTGCGGTCATCGCTTGCCTGTCGGGCGAGACGGGCCGATAACATCCCCATGCGGGAGATCGTGTTCGATACCGAAACAACGGGGCTGAGTTTCTCCGGCGGCGACCGGCTGGTGGAGATCGGCTGCGTGGAGATCGTCAACCGGGTCGAGACGGGGCGGACTTTCCACGCCTATTTCAACCCCGATCGCCCGATGCCGGCGGAGGCGTTTGCCGTCCACGGCCTGTCGGAAGCGTTTCTGTCGGACAAGCCGCGCTTCGCGGAATCGGCGGAGGCATTGCTCGATTTCATCGGCGATGCGCCGTTGATCGCGCATAATGCGGGGTTCGACTTCGGCTTCCTCAACGGCGAGCTGAAGCAATGCGGGCGCATGATCGTCGATATGGCGCGGATGGTGGACACGCTCGCCATCGCGCGGCTGAAACACCCCGGCGCGAAGCACACGCTGGACGCGCTCTGCTCGCGCTACGGCATCGACCGGTCGCACCGTGTGCTGCACGGGGCGCTGCTCGACGCGCAATTGCTGGCGCAGGTCTATGTCGAGCTGACGGGCGGACGGCAGATCGGCCTTGGCCTCGTCAGCGACATTCGCGCCGATATCGCCGGCCCGGTTCGGGCGCGGCCCGTCGCCGTGGTGCGCCCGCCGCGCGTATTTTCCGCCAGCGATGCGGAACTCGCCGCCCATGCGGCGTTCATGGGTCAGGTGAAGAATCCCCGGTGGG